>JAWAXC010000005.1 GCA_038897115.1 Sulfolobales archaeon
TCAAAACCCCCACGAGATCAGTATCGTGGATAGCCTTAATCGTAACTTTAGCCATAGTCGAACACCGCCTCCCTAAGTCCCAGATAAGATAATCCTACTAAAAATAAAAAATAATAAGCCTTGCACATAATTACAGCCGAAAACCTCGCCTCACCCCTTTAGGGCGAGGATGTTGTCGATGCTTAATCTTTGATGTTAGCACTATAGCTAGGTGATGAGTAGCTATAAGCATGACAACCAAGCCCCCCGGATGACCATAGATGGGGGCTAACAACAATAGCCCCGAGCCCCCGAGAGGGGATAGGGGTAACACGCCCAAGACTGGGCGTAGGGCTAAACCAGGCAATAACATAGAATGATATAGAATGATCTATTATAGAATTGAAAGGGGAGGAGGTCAGCCTTCTAGCGCGAGGGAAAAAGATTGACTATCTCTAGATGCTGATCATATTTGAAATCGCTATTTGAAATATGCATATTGGAAGTATACTTGGAGGCCGCTTGGATATACAAATATACCTTCTAGCGATGACGATGCTGCGAAGAACTGTTTCTGTGTGTAGAGGAATATCCATGGTGCGTCTCTCCATATTATCTCTATAGCCTTTCTATATAGCTCTAATCTTCTTGTCTCGTTAAGCTCTCTTGAAGCCTCTCTAATTAGCTGATCTACCTGGGGATTGCAATACCTAGCCACATTAATCCCCTTAGGCGGTATCTGATCGCAGGTGAACTGGCTATTCAATGTGAAATACGCATCGGCAACAGGCGGGCCCACACCAACTAGGGCTGCATCCCATTCAAGCTGATCTGTGGGTTTTAGAAGTGATGCAATATAGTATGGCCAGTCACCTGTTTTAAGCTCAACCTGGATCCCTATCCTAGAGAGATATGCCTGGATAGCCTCTGCCTGTTGTTTATCCTGCACATACCCAGATCCTCCTATGGAGTGTAGAAGCACTATTTTGAAGCCATTGGGATAGCCGGCTTCTGCCAAGAGCTTCTTAGCCTTATCAGGATCATATGTATATGGCTCCATTGGGGAGTAGCCGAAGAAGTGGGGTGGGATGGGAGCATCAGCAGGTATGCCGAGGCCGAAGAGTACATTATCTATGATGGCCTTCTTATCTATGGCATAGTTGAGAGCCTGTCTAACCCTAGGATCTGCTAGGGGGCCCTTGGGAGCTAAAGCTACAAACATGATTAGATTACTTGCCGGCGTGATTATCTTTACCCTAGGATCTGTAGATAGCCTTGGAAGATCTGGTGCTGGAGCTGCATATATGAAATCCACATCACCTGCCAATAATGCTGCTAGTCTTGTAGATGCTTCTGGTATTACTAGCCACTCGATCCTCTTTATAGGTGGTTTTGGCCCCCAATAATCATCGTTCCTCTCCAAAACAACTCTCTTACCCTTCTCCCAAGAGACAAACTTATAAGGCCCAGTACCTACAACCTCAGTTATAGTCTGATTACCAAACCTCTTAATAACATCTAGACTAGTTATTAGCAGATAGCTCGTAAGGGCCCTCAGGAATGGCGCAAATGGCTCCTTCAGATAGATCTTAACGGTATATCTATCTACAACCTCCGCCCTCTCAACCGGGCCCAGCTGGCTTCTAAGAGGCACTCTTACCGTTGGATCTATCCACCTATCTATATTCGCCTTCACAACAGTCGCGTTAAATTCAGAGCCATCGTGGAATTTAACGCCCTTTCTAAGGTAGAATGTATATACCAACCCATCTGGCGATACCTCCCACCTCTCAGCAAGCCACGGAATAACATTACCCTTATCATCGAACCATACTAGAGTTTCATACACGTGTCTTAGAACATTGTGAACAGTGATCGACGTTTGTCCGTGAGGATCTACTGTGTCTAGATCTGTTCCTATTGCTATTTTGAGTATATCTTTTTTAGAGGTTATTGTCTGCTGAGGTGTTGTTATTATCTGTGTAGCTCCTCTAGCCTCTGTTCTAGCTGTTGTCTGAACCCCCGCACCAGCCTGTCCAGGGGCTTGCTGTAGCATGATTATAGATGCTGCTACAGCTATAACAACAACAGCTATTACAATCCCTGCAAGGGCAAGCCTCGATAGACCAGACACCATAGAGGAACCCGCAGATAGTATAGCTTAAAAGAATTAAAAGCAATTGAAATCCCTATTTTTCAAAACCGGCATTGTCGGTGCATCTGATAATCAGATATATACAACTATCAATCATATTCCTTAGCCTGTGGCTAGCGATGGAAACGATAAAAAGTATCTATAACATAACATGTATTCAGATCATGTGGAGACTAAGTAGGAGGGGGTTTAGTATCAGGATCGGTCTCGAGTGATCTATGCTTGCTGGATTTCTTACTGGGCTTATTAGCGGTGGGTCGTTAGGGGTTTTACAGGACTTTTTCCTAGCTTTGGCAATAAATATTATACTTATTATACTTAAATAAATATAATATAATTAATGTCTTCTCCCAATAGCAGGGCCCCTTATAATCTGGTATATATTAATGCCACTATTCAAAGGACTTATAGGAACATCAGCCCCGGTCTTCTCGGTGGTGGATATTGTGATATTTTCTTTCAATTATATTGTAGATCATCCCAGGCTCTCGTCTGGCCTAACCCTATGCTCGGTTTTAGGCGTGTTACCCCTATCCCCGTATAACACAGGGCCCGGGGTTATGGCTTTCTTCTTAGCTAGTGTCACGCTCTGGTGTTGGCGGGCATAGAGATACGGGGTCAGCGCTACATGCTAATCGCTAGGGGTTAGCCCGCCAACGCCCAGAAGAAATGGGAACAAAAGGATATAAATAACAAATATTCCCGCCCTAAAGAAGGGGGCTTTCAGTTGCAATTGCTCTTATGGTGCTATGGTATAGAATATGAGATATAATAAGCGATATTAACCCCCTTTATCGGATTATATAAAGCATAGGGAGCATTATAAAATAGTTATGGAGAAAATACCATGTCTCGGATGAGTGAGGAAGATGAGGTCCTTGTTGTAGATGGTGATTCAAAGGATAGATTTGATCTAGGTGATGTTTTGAATAGGGTTATTCATGGTGATTGCCTTGAGGTGTTGAGGAGGCTCCCCTCGGAAATTGTGGATATGGTTTTCTTCGATCCTCCATATTTTCTCCAGCTTCCTAGGAAGAGGCTTGTTAGGTGGGAGGTTAGGACTGTTGTTGAGAGTCCTGAGGAGCCTTGGGATTACTTCGATTCTTGGGATGAGTATGATTCCTTCATAGCGGGGGTTTTGAAGGAGGTTAGGAGGCTTATGAAGCCTAATGCAACTATATGGGCTATTGGGACCTATCATAATATCTATAGGATTGGGAAGATCATGCAGGATCTAGGCTTCTGGATATTGAACGATGTGATATGGTTTAAAACAAATCCAATGCCCAACTGGC
The DNA here is from genome assembly GCA_038897115.1 of Sulfolobales archaeon. NCBI lineage: Archaea > Thermoproteati > Thermoproteota > Thermoprotei > Sulfolobales > Sulfolobales archaeon. Next base: position 3,430 of record JAWAXC010000005.1, read on the forward strand.
TAGGGGTTAGAATGACAAACGCAACAGAAACACTCATATGGGCTGTCAAGGATAGAGGTGTTAAGAACTATACATTCAACATAGAGGAGGCAAGAAGATACAGCCTAAAGGACTGGGGCAACAAGCTAGCCTATAACGTCTGGAGAATACCCATATGCTCTGGAGAGGAGAGGCTGAAAGATGAAAAGGGAAAAAGGCTTCACCCAACACAGAAGCCAGAGGAGCTCCTAGAGAGAATAATACTAATATCAACAAAGCCAGGAGACATAATCCTAGACCCAATGGCGGGTACAGGAACAACAGGTGCTGTGGCTATGAGGCTAGGAAGAAGATTCATATTAATCGAGAAGGAGGAGAAATATGTTAAAGCTATAAGAGAGAGATTAAAAAGGGTCGAGATGGAGAGTATATCTGGGATATATTAGAATAGCATCTAAAAATCTGGTATGAGAGTCTTAAACCATTTTTGAGAAAAGAGTTAAAGGCAGGAGGGATTCAGAGGTTTAGAAGGATCATAGAGCTAAGATCAAAAGTCTCTATTGATCTAATATCATCTAGTTACCCAGCTGCTTTGGCTTCTAACCGTGATCATCGCATAGATCATGAGTGGGTATGTTATGAATAACCCCACAGCTCCTATTGCTAGTAGCTCTTTTAGCGATATCCTCCATAGCCCTAGCACGGCTCTCCTGATATAGCTTACTAGGGAGCTCCCAATTACTGCTAGGGCTATTGATAATGCGATATTGTTGATCCCCAGTATACTGTAGATCGACGGTGCTAGGATCGTGTCATGTATAATGGCTATTGTGAATGATATGGGCGATAGATAGTAGAGGAATAGGTGGAGGATATATAGAGGCCTCATCCCCAGGAAGGTGCCTGTATATATTTCTCTTATGAAGAATAGATAGCCGCTTCTAGCCCATCTCAACTGCTGCCCTATAAAAGCCCTCATCGTGGGCGGGCTCGCCGTTATGGCCACTGCGTTAGGCTGATATGCTGTGAGGTATCCCCTCCTATGTGCTAGCCATGTTAGCAGCCTATCATCCCCTATAGATGTTGATACACCAAGGAATCTATCTTCCAGGAATTCCTCTAGAACCTCGAGGAGATATTTCCTTCTCCAAGCATTGAATCTTCCATCCACTACTATTAAACCCCTACCCAGCGATCTACATACCAGATCTCTGCCCGAAATCCAAAGCAAGATCAGATGGGGAAACGCTTATAAACCCTTAAGAAAAATACTCTCAGAACAAAAATTGTAGACCCCAAACCACCCAGTTAGTAGCTGGGTGGGGGGAGATTGAAAGGTTCTGAATACCATGTTCCTACCCTGTACACCAACAACCCTGGGGTTGTCGAAGGGCTTCACAATCTCCTCGATAGCCCTTTCTGTGAGGATCGTGTCGCTGTCAACATGGACAACTATATCGCCTGAAGCTTCTCTCCAACCTATAGCTAATGCCCTTTTCTTCCCAACCCTCCCCTTAAGCGTTATCACCTTCGCCCCATATCTCCTCGCTATCATAGCTATCTCTTCAGATCCATCGTCATGAACGATTATAGCCTCATCTGGCTTATTCATAGCCACAGATCTCATGACCCTTTCAAAGATCTCTGGCTTCTCACCATACTCAGCTATGACGACGCTGACCCTCACATCCCCCCTTCTAAGGGATCTATATTCTATTGGCTTCCTAGACGTTGCAAGAGCTATCGATGTATGAAGTATAACGAATATAAGGAAGTGTATAGGGAGGTAGTAGAGGCCCTTACCTGTTATGGTTTCATATAGCTCTATAGTCTCTACTATCATCCTCGAGCTCCTCGTTAGATGCTAGGGCTGTTTTTAAAATGCTACTCCTCAAAGGCGAGACTCTGGCGAGATGCGCTAGATCCTTTGGAAGGCATTTACCGTTGAAAGGCCTTCCAGCAAGCTCAGGCTTCCTCCCCCACATTCCACCCTCTAGCCTATCTAGAATATCTGATGGTGATAGGATCTCGAAGACCTTTCTATAGTCAGCCCCAAATCTCCTAGCGATCATATATAGCTCGTTGTAAAAAGCTATAGCCACGGCCCTCAAGGCGTTTGTTCCCAGTTTCACAAGCTCAGCCTCCTCATAGCCTAGACAATATATCTCAGCCCCAGATTTTCTAGCCCATCTATATGCTAGTATATATCCCCATCCACTGGGGCATCTACCGTCTCTAGTACCTATAACTATCCTCCCAGGAGATCTCAGATCATCCTCCACATGCCTCTCCCTAAAGAAAAGGGGCATATAGATCACATCTCTTCCAAGCCCCCTAGTAGATCCTGGGGGCATGGTGCTATGGATCACCACATAGGATCCCTCTGGGATCTTCTTAACAACGCTGGGCACAGCGTCTTCGGGGACGCATATATGGTATATGTCAAAGCCGGAGACCCCATTCGCTCTACGTCCTATAGCGAGATCCTTGCTAGGATCTATGTCATAATAGTATGGCTCAACATCCATTAGATCGCTTATAAGGATAGATACAGCTCTACCACAGGATCCAGCCCCAATTATTAAAACCCTCTTGTCAGATAGATCTAGATAATCCCCAGCAAGGCCCTCTTCAACCCTTCTAAAGAGATACTGATCCCCCTCCTCAACCCGGTGAATAGGTAGATACTCAGCATTAGATCTATCCGTCATAGGGCTTCACATAGATAGGTGGCCAGCTAGATGCTTAGCTATAGGGTTTTAACATCCGTGGAACTCGTGAGAAACAGATCCCAAGGATCTATGTGCTTTAGAAGGGCAGAATTTGAACAGAGATGAACAACCTGTGAACGGGATAGAGGAACAAAACGCTGTCTAGCCCGTCGAGAATATCCTTGATAGGGATTCGAATACCCCTTCAACATAGCCCGCTGATAGTGGATATAGAGCTGTCCCCAGCAGTATGAATAATATATATGGCACACCCCATGTTACATAGATCCTCTCATCCCCTCTTAAGAGCCCCTTTTCAATTAGCTCCCTAACATTTCCTCTATATATGCTGGGATCCTCGTTTATATCGAATGACTCTCTACACCTCCATATAATAGATCCGTTTTCAAGGCTTGGATATATCAGGGGGTATAGAAATCTAGTAGCTATGAACCTCTCAGCCTTGATTGGGAAGCCTGTCATATGTACTATAACAGCTTTATAGAGGCTTCTACAGTGTCTCCTTATCTCCCCCATACTCCATAGATTCAGGATCGATATGGGGATCACTAAACCCACAACCATTAAGATCGTTGAGATGGCTAGGATTACAAGGGATGGGGGTAGAACTAGAGATCCTGGGGGCTTCGGTATTAGAAGTGCCACGATAGCCATCGCTATTGGATCTGCTAGACCCATCATCCCTATAAGGCTCATTGCTAGGAGAACCGCTGGTGAGATCATGCTTATAGCTATGTAGAGAGGTGTTGTCCCTGGATCGAGCTGATATCTATATATAGCTAGGGCTATTCCAATAGCTATGAATGGAAGCCATATCCTCGGATCTATCTCCCTCGTCCTCACATCTATATAGGAGGTTATCGCGAGCATTGTTATAGCTGTTGCATATCCTATATAGAATATCGCATCTAGATCCATCTAGAGCACCGTAGAAGATGTTATATTGGTGGAAATATATAGGTTTATTGCCTATTGAGAATGCCAAGCTTATATCTCTATATAGGGTTTAGACATATGGTGTATCTAACGTCTAGGGGTGGGAGCACCTCTATCTGGGCATGGCTCTTCACAGATATCTACCTCCCATCGATCATAGCTGCCATAGCTAGGGGCATGCTCTCCATATCCCTCCCACTATTTCTAATAGCAAGCAACCTAGATCCAATATATGTTGGCTTAGGAGCCGCTGCAGTCTCTATAGGCAATATGGCTATGGATATGCCTGGAGGGTATCTCCTAAGGGTTTTAGGTGAGAAGCGCCTAATGAGGATCTCCCTAGCTGTAGTGGCACTCTCGTCCCTCGGCATGGCATTGCTATCCAACCCATGGGCCGTGATCCTCTTTGCTACATTCTTCGGCGCTGGGAGGAGTATGTGGCTTCTCTCGAGGAGATATGTTATAACATATTACATCCCCTACAGCTATAGGGGAAGGGCATCATCCTTCATAGGGATGAGCGAGAGGCTTGGAAGCTTCATCGGGCCAGCCATAGTCTCTATGATCGTTGGCTATGGATATCAAATGGTCTTCATAGCATGCTCCATCCTAGCCTCCATAGCGGTTATACCAAATATATTTTCTAGGGAATACCACCCAGAGGCGGTTAACAATAGAGAAGCCCCTAGAATAGATGTTAAAAGCCATGGAAAGGAGGGTGGCGAGCCCGGGATCTTGTTCCTCGCAACAGCATCGATAGCGAATATAGCTATCCAGGGGGTGAGATCTAGTAGAAATATACTTCTAGCCTTAGTAGGAAAACACCTCTCTCTAAGCGATAGCAGTGTGAGCATAGCATCGAGCCTCTCAGGGGCATTAGATGTTATAGGTTCATACCCAGCAGGGGTTATAATGGATAGGAGGGGGAGGGATGCTGCTGTTGCGATAAGCTTCTCAATAATGGCTATAGGCTTCGCCCTCCTAGCATTCTCGAGCAGCGAATATATGTTCCTCATAGCATCCCTAGTAGTAGGCCTTGGAAACGGCTTCGGATCGGGTGTGTTGATAACAGTTGGAGCCGATATAGGGTCTAGGATGGAGAGTGGTAGAGGAGCCCTATTCCTAGCTATATGGCAGTTCATAGGAGATCTAGGGAGCGCTGTGTTCCCAGTATCAATAGGGCTTATATCATCCCTCCTAGGTGCTAGAGCCTCGTCGATAATCATAGCATCTATATCCACTCTCATCCCACCCATGTTTAGAAGAGTTGGTAAGGGGCTTGAGAATCGCCCACGATCTTTCTAGGCTATAAAATATATACCTTGGAGTATTACGATCTTTGGGGGCCGATGAGGTTCTCCATAGACTATAACGATCGAAAACCCCTGGGGAGAACCGGAGAGACGGTCCCGGCTATAGGGGTTGGGACTTGGAGGATAAATGACTATTCAAGGGCTGAGGCAGCCCTTATAAGGGCTGTCGAGCTTGGGATGAATATGATAGATACAGCTGAGATGTACGCTAATGGAGAGGCTGAGAGGCTCGTTGGAAGGGTTATAAAGGCTGTTGGTAGGGAGAATGTGTTTGTGATTACAAAGATACTCCCAGATAGATTCTCGGATCAGTCTAAGGTGCTCAGAGCATTAGAGGCCAGCCTTAGAAGGCTTGACACCTCCTACGTGGATCTAGTGCTTATCCACTGGCCAAGACCTGGAATACCTATTGAGAAACAGATCCAATATCTAGAGGCAACTGTTGAGACCGGGATGGCGAGGTATATGGGTGTAAGCAACTTCGGCCCAGAAAGCATTATGAGAGCCCTCAACGCTGTTAAGAAGCACGAGATAGTGGCTAACCAGGTTAAATACAGCGTTCTGGATAAACAGGTTGAGAGGGATCTCCTGGATATCTCTATAAAGAATGGGATCTTGATCCAAGCGTATACCCCTCTAGAGTGGGGAGGGGTTGCGAGGAACGATGTTGTGGTTAGGATAGCATCTAAATACGGCAAGACACCGGTGCAGGTGGCCCTCAACTACCTGATCTCGAGGCCCATGGTAACGGCTATACCTAAGTCTGAGAGGGTTGAGAGGATAGAGGAGTTCAGAGGAGCTATGGGGTGGAGGCTAAGCAAGGAGGATATAGAGGCTCTCGAGAATATATAGCTATATCAACAGCCTTATCCTAAGACCCCTCATCCTAGTGATCTCATGCACCTCGCTATATAGCTCAACACATGTGCTTGGCCTAGAACACTCTATAGATCCAACAGCTCTGAGAAGACCCCCAGGCTGTGGGAGAACCCCCCTTTCAAGGGGCTCTGAGAAAGCTACTCTAATCATCTCACTAGATCCTCCCCATACTAGTGAAGAGGATGTGAGTAGCGAGGCCCCTCCCCACCTACCCCTGATCCTCTTATCGAGATCCGATAGGAGATCCACCAGCTCCTGCGGTATGTTGAATAGTATCTCGAAGGATATTCTGAAGATCCCCTGCCCCCCTTGATCCTTGATATGCATCTCTAGAACACCTTATAGCCCTTTTCAATGAGCTTCTTAACCATCGCAGATCCCATATCCCTTGTGGGGACCTCGACTAGAAGATCTACTACTGCTCTTCCAGGGGGTATCTCTCTACCCCCTCTCCTATGTGTTATCTCCACAATGTTACCCCTATACTCGTAGATCACCTCTAAAACCCTCTTAAGCTCCCCCGGTGCGTCTAGGAGCTCTATCGATAGCTCCACCATCCTCCCCTCCGCTGTCAGGCCTCTAACAATGATCCTATATAGATCTGTTAGATCCACATTACCACCGCTTATAACAATAACACACCTCTTACCCCTTATATCAACCTTACCCTCTAGAAGGGCTGCGAGCCCTACAGCCCCAGCACCCTCCGCGATAACCTTGTTCCTCTGCATAAGGAGATACACAGCCCTGGCTATCGAGTCCTCTGAAACGGTTACTATATCATCAACATATCTCCTCACAAAATCAAAGGTTATATCTCCGGGCCTCTTAGCTAGAAGCCCATCGGCTAGGGAGGGTCTAACATCTACATCAACTATCCTGCCTGCTCTGAGGGATTCAAAGAATTTCGGGGCTGCCTCGGGCTCAACACCTACTACTCTCACCCTCCTCCCAGCCTCCTTCAGCACAGATGCTATTCCAGAGATGAGCCCTCCACCACCTACAGGTACTAGGATTACATCGAATTCCCCTAGCTGCTCCATAAGCTCAATAGATATTGTTCCCTGCCCAGCTATTATATCTAGATCGTTGAACGCATGTACAAGGGGGACCCCTTTCTCCTCAGAGTATCTCACAGCCTCTCGATATGCCTCATCGAATAGCCTGCCCCTAAGGATAACCCTAGCCCCATAGCTCTTCGTAGCCTCTATCTTCGCTATAGAGGCTGTCTCAGGCATATATATAGTTGCTTCAACACCATAGATAGAGGCTGCATATGCAACGCCCTGGGCATGGTTTCCAGAGGATGCTGCGACAACTTCTCTAACCCCTTGAGAGGCTAGCTTTCCTATCTTGTAGAGAGCCCCCCTAGCCTTGAAGGATCCTGATTTCTGTAGATTCTCATATTTCAGATAGACTTCACCGCCAAACATCTTCGAGAATGTGGTGCTCTTATCAAGAGGTGTTCTATGTATATAGCTGCTGATCATCTTAATAGCCTCTAGAGACCTCTGATACATCGATTCACCCGCCACAATAGCCACCCATGGATATCTCCTAGCCATGCTTATTTTTAGCGATGCATCGGAGACCGATTATAGATCCATTAGATATTATATGGCGACGCCATAGTATATCGCGATAGATATGGAGGATAGGCCTCTGCTGATCCTTGGAAGCGATCTACCGGTATCCATCCTCGTTAGAGAGCTATGTCTAGAGGGTATCACCAGGATCCTTGTTGTGGATGCCCATATAGAGCCCGGTGGATATCTAGGCACACAATATGGTGTGGGGTTTAGATATGAGAAGCTACCCCTCCTAATCCCAGAGGGATCCTCAAAGGCTTTTGAGAGGCATGGCTTTGAGATGGTGTGTAGAGATATAAGGGTTTGGATAGCTAAGCATGGAGATCATGTCTCCAAGGCTATGTGCTGGAAGAAATCAGATCTAAAGCCCTGGTGGTACCCCGAGCTAGGTGGGAGGCTCTGCTACCCTAGAAGGGGGTGGGGATCTGCGATAAGATCTATTGTTTCTAGTAGATGCTCCGAATATACATTCTACCTCCCCAGAAGAATTGATATAGCTAGGAGGATAGCTGTTCTTAGAAATGGAAGGGTTATAAGGTATAGGCTCTTAGTATCATCACTCCCACTACCGATCCTCCTAGAATCCCTATATAGCGAGGAAAAAGAGAAAGAGATCCAGGGGCTATTGCAGAGCCTAGACTGGGTTGATATGCTCAATGTATCGCTGGGGGTGAGGGGGAGATCACCTGAATATGAGATCGTTCTACACGGTACTAGAGCCTCTAGAACCCATACATTCTATATATGGTCAAACATAGATCCAACATCGTCTCCGCCAGAGCACTATCTCGTTGAGATGCTTATGAGCTATTGCAGAGAAAACCCACCCCCAACAGATCAGGTTTCAAGGGGTTTTGCAGAGGCTAGATGGGCGAAGCTGGTTTCTTCGAAGGAGTCTGTGGTATCTGAGAGAGTATATACAATACCATATATACAGCCCATCAAAGCCGATAAAGATCTCCTCAGAAGCTTGTCCGAATATCTCAGATCACAAGGCATATATCTAACAGGGGTTGGGGGAACCTGGGAGAATCTATCTCCAGAGAAGCAGTTAGAGCAGGGCCTCGAAATATCAAGGGAGATACTCTCACACAGCTAGCTACTAAGGTGTTTGTTAATAAGATGCCGACGCAATAATATAATGATGATCTTTGGGTAAATATAGGCTAGACCCCGAGTGGTGTGGGAAAGCCGATGTATTCCTTGAAGATGCTGCTAGACATCTCAGTGAGGGCCACTATTGGCTAGCTTGCTTTGAGGCGCATCAGGCCGCGGAGATTTATCTCAAATCCCTAATACTATCTTTAACAGCTTCACACCCATATACACATGATCTTGGAGAGCTCCTCGAGATCTTGGGGAAAATAGGGATCTCTATTGACGAGTCTCTAATGATCGCTGCAGATCTGCTGACGCCTCATTACACCCTATCTAGATATCCAAGTAGAAGATCTATTAGATATGATAGGGAGAGGGCTAGCAGATGTGTAGAGTCTGGTAGAAGGATTGTGGAGTGGGTTAGGAGGCTTGCAGATCCATGATCGACTATAGGGATAGATATTATAGAGAATTACGTAGGCATGTGGAGAAGTGGGAGGAGAGCTTTAGAGAGTTTATTGAGAACGTCTGTAGAAGCGGTTTTATAAAGACACTCCTGCTTGTAGGTTCTAGGGCTAGGGGTGATTATAGGGATTCAAGTGACTTCGATGTTATAGCCATTGTAGGGGATGATGAAGATGCTATAGAGATCATAACTAGGTTGAGGAGACTTGTTAAAGATAGGTTTCCCCTAGATCTTATAGCAATCCCAGAATCAGATCTTGGGGATCCTCTTTATAGAGAGATGCTAAAAGACTCTATAGATCTCTGTAAAGAGGAGAGGGATATAGATACTATGTTGAGATCTAAGATGATGGTATGAGGATCAGGATCTTCTTAATGGCTTTCCTAAGCCTATAGGATAGATTTGACTTTGGTATCCCCAGCTTCTCTGAGAGCTCTGAAAGCGATATCCTCCTAGGAGACTCGTAGAGACCTCTAGCCATCTTCAGAAGCATATTCTCCTCCTCCGTAAGCACCGGGCTCATAGGAAGCTCTTCAACAGAGGCTTTACACCTCCCCGAAATACTGCGTAGAAAGCCGTTGATCTCACTCTCCGGAACAGCTACGATCGCCACAACCCCTTCCCTCGTAACCCTTATAGAGTTAACATAGAAGTTGGTGAGGATATCCCTTAACACACACCCCCTTGACCTCAAAATAGTATATCCTCCTCTACGATACCTCCTCAGCCTTATGCCATGGGCACGATAAATATTTATAGCCTGTGTATTGTCTCCTCTATTCTGTTTTTCACCAGCTCTACCCATTAATATATGGATCATCTCGTTTCTAGATAATCTGAAACCAACATGATCATGATCCCTTAGGATCTCGCTCATAGTAGGGCATAGAGGGATCACAACTTTATAGAATTTCATTATAACCCTAACCAATGATTCTCTATCAAGGGTAAAAATGATATTAAAGATAATATTTATGTGCGATCTACCATGTCTTTGAGGCTTCTAGCTATAATGATCCTTCGAGATTATCTATGATCTTGTGTATATATAGATGTATGCAGATATACACATCCATATAGCATTAAACTCCAATGCATTATTGAACATGTTCAATCCACCTCTATCTTGCCACACACGGAATCATTTTAAGGTGATATAGGTGAGGAAACAGGTATTTGCAGAGCTCCTCGATAACCTATGGTTCTGGGGGGCTCTAGCACTAGCTATACTGGTGATCTATGGTGTGTGGGCTCTTCTAGAGGCTACCGGTATGCATGGCATGCCAGGGATTATTCCGAGGGGGTGGGGCTAGGTGGTTCTAACACCTAGAAGTCTGGAGGAGTGGTATAAGCCCTTTTCAAAGGAGGAGAAGATATGGTTCATACTAGCTATAGCAGTTGCCCTTACACTTGCAGCAACAACTCTCTCATGGCATATAGTAGATCCCTATCACCAGGTTCCAACAACAGCTATGGAGATCTCTCCGAGGGAGTTCTCCCAGAGGGCATCGGCCTTCATGGCTAACTACTCTGGGAAGGTTGTGCCAGAGGGTGTTGATATATATCTAGCAGCATCGCAATGGATTTGGAGACCATCTGAGATAAGGCTGAAGGCGGGTGTCACATATAGGATCTGGGTTTCGAGTACAGATGTGCTCCACGGCCTCTCAATAGTTGGCGAGGATGGGAGGGTTGTGTATAACATAATGGTTATGCCTGGCATGGCATATGCTATCCACATTAGATTCGACAAGCCCGGCACATATGAGATAATATGTAATGAATACTGTGGGATCGGGCATCAAGATATGCGTGGAAAGATCGTTGTTGTGGGGTGATATAGATGCATGCTCCACAGGCTATCCAGGGATTCAGAACATGCCCTGTAACAGGGCTTCTATGCCATATAGCAACTCTAAGGCTTATAACAGCTAACTATGCTATGGCCCTAATATCGATAGTCATAGGTGGGATCGCAGCTATATTCGTAGGCCTCTCAAGATCCTCTCTAGTCCTGCTAAGAGATCCAGGATCCTATTATCTATGGCTCACAGCCCATGGAGTCAACATGCTTATCTTCTGGATACTATGGTTCGAGGTGGCACTGCTATACTTCGTAGGCACGGTTCTCCTCAACGCACCAATATATAGTGTTAGAGCTGGGTGGACAGCCTTTGGGCTTATGCTGGTTGGCTGGATCTTGATCGAGTACACAGTGTTCTCTGGAAGGGCATCAGTGCTCTTCACAGCATATCCACCGCTAGCAGCAGATCCTCTATTCTATGCTGGGTACATCGTATATGTTCTAGGAGCAGGTTTTGCTGTGGTAACATTCTTCCTAACACTCTATAGAGCTAGGGTTGAGGGTAGATACAAAGGAAGCCTTCCCCTCGTAACATGGGGGGCTGCGGTTGCAGCGATTATAGCTGTTACAGTTGTTGTCCACGGCTTGATCGCTCTAGCATATACTGCAGCCTGGCTATCAGGATCTATACCTATGAATGTAATGATCTATAGGTGGTTCTTCTGGGGCCTGGGACATGATGCCCAATATGTTAATGTCACAGCTATGGTGGCTGTGTGGTATGCATTGCTAGCACTCTCAACAGGTTTAGCGGCAGCCAAATTCGTTAACGAGAGATATGCTAAGATAGCATTCGCAATGTATGTACTCTTCGTAGTCCCTGGTATAGGGCATCACATCCTAGTAGATCCTGGGTTCTCAACAGCCCTTAAACAGGCTAGCGGGAGCGTGGGGTCCCACTTCCTATCAATACCATCGATGCTCCACGCACTAGCCCTACTCGGAGGCCTCGAAGCCCTTTTAAGGGCCTCGGGATATTCTAGGGGTCTCTTCAGCTGGTTCAAAGCTATACCATGGAGGAATCCCGGGACAGCTGGTCTCCTCCTATCAATGCTCCTATTCGGCATCGGAGGAATTATAGCCCAGCCCCAAACAACCCTCCAGCCTAATCTGCTATTCCACAACACCATGTGGGTTCCAGCGCATTTCCACCTAACGGTGGTTGGGGGTACAACACTTGCGTTTATGGCTATATCCTACTATCTAATCCCACTAATAACTCTTAGAAGGCTTTTCAGCGTTTCAATAGCTAGGATCCAGATCTATCTGGCCTTCATAGGGATCCTCATCATGACGATCTCGATGAGCATACTAGGATGGCTCGGAGCACCCAGAAGAACCCTTATCCTACCAGAGGAATTCGCTGAACACCCATACTGGGTGGCACCAGCAACAGCCCTAGGGATAGGAGCTATTATCTTCATAGCATCCGGCGTGTTATATGTTCTCAACGCAATACTAACAATCCTAGCGGGGAGAAGAACAACTGACCCAAAGATCCTTATGGACGGACTGATAACCCCATACGAGGTTAAGGATCCATCTGCTGCGAGGAAAACAGGCTCCCTAGTAATAGTAATTATAATCCTAGTCATCGTATTGCTGGGCCTCTACTTCGCATCATTTATAAGGCTAGCATCGCTCCCACCGATATGGTAGTTTCGCATAGATCCATATTTCAATAGGGTTTTTTATTCTATATTTGATACAATAAAAATCTAATATCTAAGTTGAGCTGAATGAAGCGTTTCCCATTAGTAGCATTAGAACTCTCATATTAAATTCCACTATACATGGTTTCTGCATAGCTAGGCTATAGGGTAGATTATTGGAAAGCAATGTGAAACCATAATAAAGATAACAGGAAGATCCGCAAGATCTGTGATAAACTTTCCATATAAATCGTATAGTTGAGAACAATTCCTCAGAGTTCTGGTCGAATCTACTACTGTGTCGAGTGTCGCTCCCCATCTATTGACGGGAATAGGTGCCCATGCTATTCTATGTATTTTTAATAATTTTCCATGGTAGTCTCCCTAAGATGAAACCCATAGAGGTGGGAACCGTTAGAGGATAAGAATATACTCATTGCATAGAGGATAGGGTATCTAATCCCCTAGGTATAACATAGTAGGTTGACCTCCTCCCCGCCCTAGAAGGGTGAGGCTTTCAGCGGTAACAGATTCTCTCAGCTTAATATCCATATGTAGTCTTGGTCGCTTATCATAATATGGATTATGTATTGTTGGAGCTTTGCTTATGGATGATTTCCGGGTACTATGACCCCTATTGAGGATAAGTGGGTTTATATATTGTAAGTGGGACTATAATCTTAGGTGGGCTGTATGGAGGTTGTGGTGAGGGTTGATAGGAAGGGTCGTGTTTTGATCCCTAAACGTGTTAGAGAGGTTCTTGGAATAGATGAGGGGTCTACCCTGAAACTTAGGGTAGAGGAGGGTAGAATTGTGCTAGAGCCTATTGGGAGTATTGCTAGCAGGTTCTACGGGGTTTTCAAGGTAGAGAGGTGGCCTGAGGATCTAGATGAGTTCATTGTTGAGGCTGTGAGGAGTTGGTGGAGAGGAGGTACGTAGATGTTAATGTATTCGTTTATTGGCTTTCAGCTCATCCCATCTTCGGTGAGAGTGCTAGAAGGTGGGTTAACGAGATTGAGAAAGCCAAAGCCGGGGAGTATATTACATCGACCTTAACAGTATACGAGACTCTAGTTATCCTAGCTGGTTTAACCGGTAGGAGTCTAAAGGATGATGAGTATGTTGGCGTGGTGATGGAAGCTATAACAGGTCTAAGCAAGCTCGCCATAGAACCCTTAACCCTAGACGACATTGTTAGAGCGGTGGAGCATATGAAGACTTATAACTTGGACTACGAGGATGCCCTACACCTAGCTGTAGCATTAAGGAGTGGAGCTTCAAAGATAGTCTCGAATGATAGGGATTTCGATAAAACACCTCTCAAAAGGATCTTCTAGATGACCTTGGATAGCCTTTCAACTCCATATATCGATACTTCATCATAGATAGCGTCGCCTTAGCTTGTTTCGATCTGACCTCCTTCCCGCACTAGAAGGGTGAGGCTTTCAGCTATAGAAAGTCCTAATATCGAGTCTTATGCGAGACGAGCGTTGGTGATGGGCTAGAGACCTGGCGCGGGGCTAAACCCTTTTAAAGGGTATGTAGACCTAACCTCCTAGCATTTTAAGATGGGAAGAAGGTCGGGGAGATCTTCTTGACCATCTCTGCCTTCACACCAACAAGGCTGAGAAGATCATGGGCTCCTATATTGCTGGAAACAACATATATTACAGTTATTACATTAGATGGAGAGGCTCCGGAGGATTTATAATCATGGTTGGGTATTCTAGGTTGAGGTGCTAGAATGTCTTTGAAAGGCTATGGGGATCTGGTTTCCCGCGTTGATAGCTATAGAGGGTTTATCGTGAAGTTCCTCGAGGAGATCGTGGCTATACCAACTGTCTCGCCTTGGGGAGATGGCTATGGGGATTTTGCTAGGGTTGCTAAGGAGTTGCTGGAGAGTGTTGGGGTTTCAGTTGAGATCCATAGGGTTCCACAGGATTATGTAGATCCTAGGGTTCCTCCTGAGGGGAGGGGCAAGGCTAGATATATAGTGTTTGCCAGGGTAGGCTCTAGAGATAATGTTGTTATTCACTTCAACGGCCACTACGATGTGGTTCCAGGTGGGCCTGGCTGGAGGGTTACCGAGCCCTTCAAACCGAGGATCGTGGATAACAGGCTCTTCGGAAGGGGATCAACTGATATGAAGGGAGGCATAGCAGCGATAGCTGGTGCGTTGGCCTCCCTATCTAGCTATGCAGATCGCCTGGGAATCGGGGTTGAAGCAGCCTTCGTACCGGACGAGGAGATCGGTGGGAGCACGGGTACTGGATATATAGTTGAGAATAGACTTGTGAGGGGTAGATACGTGGTTATCGCCGAGCCAAGCAGCCTCTCACAGATCTATATAGGGCATAAGGGGGCTGTATGGGGTGAGGTAGTTGTGAAGGGGAAAACAGGCCATGGATCTACACCATGGCTAGGGGTAAATGCTTTTGAAAAAGCCGTGGCAATAGCTAAGGAGATGTTCGAGAAGCTCGTACCATCTATAGAGGCTAAGAGGAGCAGATATACATATGATCTTGAGGAGGGTAATAGGGGCACAATAATGATCGGGGGGTATCTAAGAGGTGGTGAGAAGATAAACCAGATACCAGGGGAGGTTGTCTTCAGCTTCGACAGAAGACTTATAGTGGAGGAGAGGGTTGAAGAGGCATGGAAAGAGATCAAGGAGTTCGTTGAGAACACAGCTAGAAGGGTGGGAGCCGAGGTAGAGGTAAGGCTAGTCCACACGATGGAGCCGGTGATAGTTGATCCAGAGGCAAGGATCTTCAAAGCGATAGAGGAGGCCTCAAAGATGGTAATAGGTTCAACACCGAGGAAAATAGTATGTATAGGAGGCCTCGACATGAGATACTATGTAGCAAAGGGCATAGAAACAGCAACATACGGCCCAGGAGTACTGGGGATGGCCCACGCACCAGATGAATATGTTGAGATAGATGATGTGGTTAGAGCAGCAAAGATCTACACCATCCTCCCCACAATACTCCATAGCAAAACATAGATCCAAAGCTATCTCTTATCAAGCCTCAAAACGGTTTCTAGAAGAACCCTGAGGCCATTGATCATATCCTCATCCCTAGTATATTCATCCCTACTATGGCTTCTACCACCAACAGATGGTACAAAGATCATACCTGTCTTCGAAATCCTAGCCATATGCTGAGCATCATGACCAGCCCAGCTCCACATCTTCTTATAGCGAAGCCCGAGGCTTCTACATGCATCCTCAATCGCAGAGACCACATCATCGTCAAACCTAACACCCCTTATCGTGAAAGCCTCTCTAAACTCGAACTCGATGCCCTCCTCATCAGCTATCGCAGCTCCCTGCCTACCCACAAACCCCTCGAAATCCTCTAAATATCTATCCTCGGGGCTCCTAGCCTCTAGGCTGAACCTAACCTCTCCCGGGATCACATTGTGTATCCCAGGATATACATCTACCCTCCCAACAGTAGCTCTCACAAGTTTTCTCCTCAAAGCATACTCTCTAACCCTCTGGACAAGCTTTGAAAACCCTATCAGCGGATCCCTCCTAGCCTCCATAGGAGTTGTGCCCGCATGATTGCTCTCTCCTCTGAACACGCACTCCCAATTTCTTATCGATACAATCCCCAGTGGGATCCCTATCTGATATCCCTCAGAATCTAGCTCGGGGCCCTGCTCTATGTGAAGCTCTAGATAATACTTGGGAGGCCTATTCACGAGGTTATTCCTTCTATCCCCCTTAAAACCAGATCTCTCCAACGCCTCTCCAAAGCTAATCCCATCTCGATCCCTTCTAGAATATATGTAATTAATATCATAGACTCCTGTGGATAGGCCTGAACCCATTAGAGAGGGGGTCCATCTAGAACCTTCTTCATTGGTAAAATCTATAAGCATGATCCTATGCCTAGTCTTGAGGCGAGAGAGACTTATTATTCTCAGAATCTCTAGCCCAGCTATAACCCCAAGAGCACCATCATATTTCCCACCGCCTGGTACAGAGTCTAGATGCGATCCTATTGCAATCACCTCATCCCCCTCTCTTATTTCTGCGATTATGTTCCCTGCTTCATCATATGATATGGAGGCTCCTATGGATCTTAGGATCTCTATTAAAAGCCTCCTAGCCCTTAGATCGCTTTCACTCAGAGAAAGCCTATACATACCCCTCTCACTATCCCACCCTATTTCGGAGAATCTTCTGAACGTTTCGAGAAACCTCTGCGGATCTAGGAGATCTTGGGGCAAGGAATCACCAACCCATCATATCCGAGGAGAAATATATCTCTGGATCTAGAAGCAATTTAAGTGGGATCAAATCCTTTCTCGTCAGATCGTTAAACCCTATAGAGGGGCTGCCATTAGATATGCATCCTCACCATCTAGATAGTAGCCCCTGAGGATCCTTACGACCTTGAAGCCAAGGGATCTATATAGGTTTATCGCAGGCTCATTACTGACCCTAACCTCTAGCACAACCTCTTGAGCGTTGTAGAGATTCTTCATCCTAGACATGCCCTCAATCATCAAGGCCCTACCAATACCCCTCCTCCTATAGTTCTCGAGAACAGCTATGCTGACAACATGCCCCCTCCTCACAAAATCCCCTTTGAAGAACCCCTCATCCTCCTCAATCCTATTCATCATATACCCAACAACCTCACCACCAACCTCAGCAACAAGGAAGATCCTGCCCCATTCAATTAGATGCTGCTCCCAGAAATACCTTGGATAATGCTCTGGAAGGCTCCTAAGATTGATCTCTATTATCCTATCAAGATCGCTCATCATAGCCTCCCTAATCCTATACCCAGAACTCGAAACATTTTTAGAAAACATCGAACCCCCAAGCAAATGGATATATGGAGAGTAAAAAATAAGATAGAGGTATCAGCATAAACCAGATAACATGGGGTATATAGGCTACAAACATAGGAACATAACCTCTATAAGCTCGATATATAGATATATTATTTGGGCGGGGGTGCCCGAGCCAGGTCAAAGGGGTCGGGCTCAGGACCCGATGGCGCAGGCCTGCGTGGGTTCAAATCCCACCCCCCGCACCTCATAACCTATATTCTTTATCTAGATCGACCAGCACACCCCACCAATGCTTAATAATGCCCTATAGAGCACAACTCGCTGGCCTACAGTGCTGGGGCTATCTGAACTCATTATGAGAATATCCTATTTCTTCTCAATATCCTTTGTAGATGATACAAGCCCATGGTATATCTTATAGCTTGGAGCCACTGTCTTTGGATGATTAGCCCTTACAGCATCTAGCCTTGATACTGATGTGTTTCTAGGTGATCCCTTTAATACAGAGGGATCTTTATATGCCTTCTCAGCTATTCTGTTTAAAGCCTCTGCATATATATCTATAACCTCTCTAGGCTCTGTCTCTGTAAACTCTATCATTAGGGCTTCGCCAACTATTAGTGGGAAGTATATTGTTGGTGCGTGGAGCCCCTCATCTAGAAGGGCCTTAGCTATATCCTCAGCCGTAACCCCCGTCTCCCTAGCTATCTTCGAGGCGCTTATCACAACCTCGTGCTTCCTAGGCTTCTCAGGGTTATATGGGATCTCGTAGTAGGGTTTCTCCAACAGCTTCTTTATAAAGTAGTTAGTGTTGATCACAGAGATCTCAGAGACCTCTCTAAGGCCTTGGGGGCCGAGCATGGATATATAGATAAATGTCCTTATAACAGGAACTATATTTCCATAGAATGCCTTTACCATCCCTATACACCTCTTACACTCATAATCCCAGAAATATCTATCGCCCTGCCTAGCTATGAGGGGCCTTGGGAGATAGTCAACAAGCTCTCCCCTAGCACATACAACCCCTCCCCCAGGACCTCCACTCCCATGAGGCGTTGCGAATGTCTTGTGCAGGTTTAGATGAACAATATCGAAGCCCATATCACCTGGCCTCGCAACCCCTAGGATACCGTTTAGATTCGCACCATCATAGTATAGAAGGCCTCCATAGCTGTGAACAAGATCAGATATCTCGAGGATCCTGCTCTCAAAGATCCCAAGGGTGTTTGGGTTTGTAAGCATGATCCCAGCTGTTCTAGGGCCTAACGCGGCCTTAAGAGCCTCCATAGATACCTCACCATCATCACCAGTTGGGATCCTAACCACCTTGAAGCCCGCCATTGCGGCGCTAGCAGAGTTAGATCCATGTGCTGAGTCTGGGATCAGCATCTCATCCCTATCCTCCCCCCTATCTAGGTGGTACTTCCTAATCATTATAGCCCCTGCAAGCTCGCCAGCAGATCCTGCTGGGGGTTGGAAGGAGCATCTATCCATCCCCGTTATCTCTGAGAGCCACCTCTCGGTAGTATATATTATCTCTAGAAGACCTTGAACCGTCTCTTCATCCTGGAGAGGATGTAGATCTGTGATCCTTGGGTCTAGGGCTATGAGATCCATGATCTTCGGGTTATACTTCATAGTACATGAGCCCAGGGGTACAGGGCCAACATCAACCCCGTAGGACATCTGTGATAGCCTTGTATAGTGCCTCACAACCTCGACCTCGGATAGAGATGGTATTGATGGTGGCTTCGCCCTAGCTATTTTGCCCGGGATCTCGATCTCTATATCCGTGAACTGATCCTCATAGGGTATCGAGGGCCCTTGGGAGGTATACCTCTCCATCTCTAGGATCAGCTTTTCATCCCATCTAGCCTGCCTCCACATCTCAAGCCACCTCTGCTAGCGCCTGGACAAGCCTATCTATATCATCCCTACTATGGATCTCTGAGAAGCAGTAGAGAGCACAATCCTCAAACCCCTTTAAAAGCCCTTTCAACCATAGCCCACCATGGATCCCTCTCTCGAGAAGATCCCTATGGATCTCACCATAGCTTTTCCCATGGAACCTCAGGGGGATCTCTCTATAGAATAGCCTGCTCCTCAAAGCTATTGAAACCTTTCCAGATAGTCTCCTCCTAATACTCTCTACAGCGTATTGTGTTCTCCTAAGAATCGATTCACCCAGCCTTCTAATTCCGTTACCCCCTAGATAGGCTATGTAGATCGTGGCCATTATAGCCATGAGCGAGGAGTTAGTAGTTATGTTACTCGTAGCCTTCTCCCTCCTTATATGCTGCTCCCTAGCCTGGAGGATCAACATATATCCCCTCCTACCATCAGCATCTACAGTAGCTCCCACAAGCCTCCCGGGTAGCTGTTTCAAGAGCTCCTGATCCATCCTTATCCCCAGAATCCCGAGACCTGGACCACCATAGTTAAGACCGAGCCCTAGGCTCTGGCCATCGCCAACAACTATGTCAGCCCCATATTCCCCGGGGGGTCTGAGGATCCCTAGGCTTGTTGGCTCTGAATATACTATGAATAGAGCCCTCTTCTTCCTAGCTATCTCCCCAACAGCCTCTGGATCCTCTATTATATTCCCCAGAAACCCTGGGTTCTCTAGATAGATCGCCGCTGTATTATCATCTACCCTCCCATATATATCCCCGAGATCTGGATCTCCCTTCTCATCAACCCTATACTCCTCCAGAACACCTCTAACAGGTGATAGCCATGTAGATGCAACAGATCTGTAGAAGGGGTTCATAGTGGCTGGAACAAGGATCTTACTCCTCTTAGTAGCCCTCATAGCGAGTCTGAAGGCCTCCGCAACAGCTGTAGATCCATCGTACATAGAGGCGTTAACAACATCAACACCATATAGCTCAGCCATTATACTCTGGTACTCGAATATAGCCTGGAGCACCCCCTGGTTGATCTCGGGCTGGTATGGAGTGTAAGAGGTATAGATCTCTCCTCTGAGGGCTAGAAACCTAACTATAGATGGTACATAGCCAGCACAGACCCCACCACCTATGAAGGGCGGGGGATCTCTGAAAACCCTGTTCCTAGATAAAATCCTATCAACAATCCTATAGACCTCATACTCAGAAAGCGGCCTGCCAAACCCAACCTTTAGAGGCTCTCTAAGCCTTATACTCTCCGGAATATCCCCAAAGAGATCCTCAACATCCTTGCCAATGAATCTCAGCATCTCCCTCTTAACAATGGGATCCGAATTCGGTATCCAGCTATGATACATATGGCTTCCACATAACTTCATCACAGCAAAAGCTAATAAAAAGCCTATGACAAGAGATCTTCAGCCCATGGGATCAGCCCCGGCCTCCTCCTAGCTAGCTTATAGATCCCCTATCACAACATGGATCAATAGATCTAATACCCCACTAGAAGGCCCCCACATCAACCCCCAATCCCCACCAACCTATTTAACACCACCTCATAGACATCATTACTTAGACCCCCGGCTTTCAAGACCTTTTACCCTATGATAGCATATAGCCTCCATATATTTTGATAAATCACCTATATCCTGATCTCTGAGCTCCCCACCGATTCTTGATCTGAGAACATAGATCGAGCCATACATGGCCCCATAGGCTTCATAGATACCATCAGCCAGCTTAATTGGTGAGAAGTATGTGAATACACAGAGCAGAATAGGGTTGAGGAGAAATGATAGTGGAAGAGCCCTGCCCCTAACCAGGTATATGGTAGAGCTCTTACCACTCGATGTATGCACGATCTCTCCAAGCACATCAACCCGCTTATCTCCAGCATATACATATTTCCTCCCAAAATATGACGTCTGGGGACATCCACGTATTCTATAGTATAGATACCCTGAAAGCACCATTATGAGATGGATGAGGAGGGGGATCAATATGATCACTAGCCAAATACTTAAGTAGATAGAAGCCACTATAAGGATTAGCGATACTGGGATGGTTAGCGAGAGCACCTTCGCAGAGCTCCACATACCCACTAATTAATTCCAAAGAACCTATATCTCTTTTGCAGAATCGATCTACGTATAGGGAAACATCATACCATAGACTAGGTAGCGATCCTCAACCAAGCCCTTCTAAGTAGGTTGGTTTTAATCATGCTATTCCTAGTTTCACGTTACCCTTCTAAATTTTATAGATGCTAGCCCACCGCTTAATTCGATCTCTGTGTCAACAATGCCCTTGGGGTTCTGCTGCACCATGAGCTCTCTATCGATATCTACCCTAGCCCAGCCACCTACTTTATCCAATCTATATATAACTCCAACACCGCTCGGGACCCTAGCCTCTAGATCTAGGATTCCGCCGGAGAGATCGATGCTCACCTTCGATTTCCCTTCAAATGCCGTGTAGCCTAGATCTATATCTATCTTTCCCCCAGCAACATCTATAGACAACTCTGAATCTCTTAAACCATCGATTCTAGTGTTTACTAGTCCACCTGAGAAGGATCCTCTGAATCTCTTGACACCATGTTGAATCTCTATAGAGATTTGAGCCCCGCTAGAATCTAAGAAAAGCTCGTCCAGCACTTTGCTAGGTGTTTTAACAGTAACGCTACATCCCGAAGCGCTGATCTTTAGAGTATTACTTCTCATAGAAACATCATAATCACATCTATTATCCCCATATATAGATACCTCAGCCTCCGAACCCTCTCCATCCTTTATCTCAATCCTCGCCCCGCTGAGGTCTAGATGTACGGAGTTGACACCCTGATACTTCTCTCTATATATCAGGGTCTGATCCTTGGATATGGATCTCGATATAGATGATGTAACAGCATTGAGTATGCTCGGCACTATGGAAGATATGGTGGAGCTAACAGCCTCGATCACCTGTGACACCATTTCAGCCGAGGCTATTCTAGATGCTCCCGTCTTTATGGATACAACATTCCTTGCCTTGGCCTGGACTATAGATCTTAGTTTCTCGGGGACGGTTAGGGATATCACATTGCTTATTTCCTCAACAACCTCGTTAAAGAGATCTGGATCGATGTCTTCGGCAACCTCAACCCTTAGAGCGTCTTTTACTAGAAGCCTCTTCCCCCTAGATCTTATACTCTCTAGAAGGCCTCTATCTATAATAAGCCTGAGAGCATCGCCCAGTATAACTAGATCGTTGCCCTTCCCAGTCTTTGCCACCGCCTCCACAGCCTCTCCAGGCTTTGAAGGCTCTCTAGATGTTGCCTCTTCCCCCCTAATCATCTTGATCGCGTTATAAGCCTTTCTACCGAGATCCGTTAGCTCGTAGAGCCCCTTCTCATTCTTCCTTATAAATCCAGCCATTTTTCTTAGATGAAAAGTCATTGTCCCAGTATCCCTTACATCTGCATCGTCCATAAGCTCGGTAAAGCTTCTAGGGCCCTTCTCGGCTATGCTCTCTATAATAGCCCTTCTAATTCTATGGCTTATCACCTCGAATATCTTCTCTGTATCGTCGCTCGACATGATATCTCCACTATATAGGGGTGGCTCGTCAAGCTTATAGATTATGCAGAGCCGTCTCGGCATAGGATTTGGATTGTATTTGCAGAGTCTTCTCCGCATCAGCCTTATAGATGACGATTTTGATCAAAAAGCGTGGTGAAACCATTGGAGGCCGTGGTCGCCGAGTCCCTTGCAAAGCAATATGAAAACAATGTATGGGGAGCTAGGGATATCAGCTTCACAGCAGGCTATGGAGAGGTAACAGTGCTTCTAGGACCCAACGGCGCTGGGAAAACAACCACTATCAAGATGCTCACAACCATTATAAGGCCTACCAGGGGTAGGGGCTTTGTAGCGGGTTATGATATATATAGGGATTGGAGGAAGATCAGAAGAAACATAGCCCTTATGCCCCAGAACAGCGATCCAGACCCCAACTGGACCCCATACGAGGCTGTTAAATGGTATCTCGTTACAAGGGGTTTTTCTATATCAGATGCGGGTAGAGAGGCTAGGCATTGGCTTGAGGAGCTAGGGCTCTGGGATCAGAGGAATAGGTCTCTCTGGGGGCTGAGCGGTGGTCAGGGGAGAAGGGTTCTCGCAGCAATGGTTCTAGCGAGTGGAGCACAGATTGTTTTTCTTGATGAGCCGAGCTCTGGACTGGATGTCGAGGCTAAATATAAGATCTGGGGGTCTATTAGAAGGGCTTGCAGATATGGGAGGGCTATAATATATACTACTCACGAAATGAGAGAGGCCGAGATCCTAGCCGATAAGGTGGTTATAATAAGCAATGGGGTTGTAAGAGCCATCGGAGATCCTCGAAAGCTTGTGGAGACCCTACCATATAGATATAAAATATTGGTGAGAGACGGCGGTGAAGCCCCTAACCCTGTTGCCAAAGCGAGGGTTGGAGATGTTCTCATAGCATATTATGCAAATAGATCTGACGCCCTCTCAGCTATCGAGGCCTCCTCAGCTGATAGGATCTCTATAGAGCCTGTTAGCCTCGAGGATGCCTATCTATACTATATAGGGGTGGTGGGGAGTGATTAGAATTTTAAAAGCCATTAGATCGGTTATCGGCATAGCTAGGCTGGTTATGGCTTTCTCTATAAGGCAGCCTGCATGGATTATCCAGAGCATCTTCATACAAATCTCTATAGCTATAATACTCTGGATCTGGGGAGGTTCTCGGGGTTTTGAGTATTTCATAACGGGTGGCACAATCATGACAGCATTTGGCTATGGAATCAACATAGTAGGCCAGGTGATTGGATGGCACAAGGTGGCGAGGATACTCGAGCTATTCATAGTATCACCAACATCGCTAAGGCTATACACCATCGGCATCTTCCTAGGCGGCATATTGTTTGTGATCCCAAGCCTCCTGGTCTTCATAGGCCTGGGAGTTGTGGTTGGCTATACATGGCTTGCAATTATATCTATAGTAACATCGATCCCTGTTATGATGGTATCAGCATTGATAGGGGTTGCCATAGCACTAAGTATCAGAAAACCTGGGAATGTATCGGCCATAACAAATCCAATAGCATCTGTATTATCATTCCTCCCACCCGTACTATACCCAGCAACAACCCTCCCAGAATACCTCAGATACCCATCGCTACTAATACCAACCGTGGCTGGAGCCGAGCTTGCGAGGAGCATAGGAGGCTTGGGAGCAGCTGCAGATCCACAGATTCTAGTAGGAATCCTATTAATATGGATCACCATAATTCTAGTTATAATAAATAGATTAGGTGTGAAGACCCTTTAGCTGCATCGGTTAAAAGGAGGCACATTGCTAGAGCCATCTATAATCCACTCTATACAATCAATATCCACTTCGATCTATGTTTATATATCTCTCTTCTTAACATATGAATATGGCGATGCATCTGGAAAATGATCGAATCGAAAAAAGATAGTAGAGGATCTAAAGGCGGTGTTAAGACCTTGGGTAGGTATTTGATGATGAGTGGTGAGCATCTAGAGAAGCTTTTAGATGGGAGGAAGAAGACAACGATAAGGCTTGGAAGAATAGTTCCTAAGTATAAGGAAATCATCATCCATAGCAGGGGTAGGCCAGCATGTATCGCAGAGATCATAGGCTATAGATTTAAAAGGGTATCCGAGCTAAGTGATGATGATGCCCAGAGAGACGGGTTCAGATCTCTGGAGGAGCTGATTAGAGAGCTGAGGAGGAGATATGGAGACATTTCTCTTGAGGATGAGGTAACAATCATAGAGCTCAGGGTATTGAATAAGATCCCTTCAGAGGCTGTTAGAGATCCATATAGAGGTTTAAAACCCCATGTGATAGCTAGGCTAGCGCTGGAGAGATATAGAGATGAGCTAGATGCGGAGGAGATCAGGGTGTTGGAGGAGATTTTGAGGAGCAGGAGTATTCGGAGGGCTTCTATAAGGCTATATGGCTCTATAGAGGCTAGGAGGAGGATTAGGCGTATTCTTAGGAGGATGGCGGAGAGGATCTCAAGAGATGGTGCTTTAATGGAGAAGCGTTCTAAAGCATCCTAGGATAATCTGTCCTTCCCATTGTTGGGGCTATATCGGTAGGTTCATAGATGCAAGAGCTGTTTCCACAGCTATTGCTATTAGGAAGCCCAGGAATATTGAGAACCAGAATTTCACCGGATCCCCCCTCAGCTGACCCATGGCCGAGAGGTTCATGTTAAACACAGAATATATTATCGAGGCCGCTGCAGATGTCATAGCAACATCTATTATAAGCTCGTTGGGAGGTGCTGATGATAGTATTAGGGCTCCAACAGCTGTTGGTCCACCAGCTATGAGGCCCAGGATCAGGAGCTTCGTAACAAGCCCCCTAGATGTTATAGCTATCGCCTGCTCACCATTTGGGAGCGTCTTTGCCAGCCTCACAGCTAGGAGGGGTGATGAGATCGCGAACCCCTCTGTCACATTATGTATCGCGAATCCTATGGAGAGCAGTATTGCTAGCCCTAGATCTGCTATGGATAGAGCCGAGCCTATCCCTAGCCCCTCACCCAGGTTATGTATTCCAAGGCCTATGGAGAGTAGGAGGCTCAGAGTCCATGGATCCATTCTGAGGCCGAGCTTAGCCCACTCCTTCGCCGCTGCACTCCTCGTCTTAAGCCTCCTCTCGATATACGCTAGGATCAGGAGGGTTGCTATCAATGCTATACTAGTTGTTACAGCATATACTGTGTAATCCAACCACCTACCCTCCCTAGCCATCTCCTCAGGCTTCTCAACAAGCTCCACAGAGATCTCTGCAAAGAGATATCCCAGAAGACCCCCGGCCATGGCGTTTAGCATTCCCAGCCTCTCCCTACTTATATTCCTAATAGCGAGGATTGCGAAGCCCAGATATACCGTTAGCCCTGCGTAGAGGCCCATCGCAACTCCTAGGAGGTTCAAATACTCTCCCAATGATTAAAGCTGTTATGGGGCTAATATTTACTACTCCGAGGATCAGTAACCATTACCCATTGATCCCAGCTATTCTCTGCCCTTGAGGATATCCTCTATAGACATTACATGCCTCTTACCATCCCTACCCTGTAGAACCACCTCATTACCTGAGACGCTTTCAACTATATATGGGTTGCCCCCCACCTTTATATACATCCCCTCCCTCAGATCCGCTATTCTGAGGCTTATAACCAGCTTAGACCTCTTATTACCCCTCATACCACCTCTAATCTCGCCCTCCTCAGATGTCTTGATAACCCCTCCCAACTCCTTCCTAATGGTATTTGCTATTGAGTGCGCAGCCTGTCTAGATGCGAGCTTAAGATCTATCCCCTCTCTAGATGATTTGAACTCAACCACCATAGATCTTATTGCCTCTGGCATGCCAGCGATTATATTCTCAACCCTCCTCCTAAGATCCTCACCCATCGATGGATGCCCTCTGATCTGGAGGATAGCCTGGTAACCCCCACCCCTAGCCATATGACATACAGGGCATAGCCTCCTAACCCTGGAGAGTCTAAGTCTTCTAGACAGCGTATAGATCCTACCTCTGATAGATACCCTCAGCCTAGCCTCCATAGCCTCTCCATATTCAGTGCTATATACCCTGAGATCCTCCACCTCAGCTGATTCAAAACCCTCTGGCATGGATATGCTCTCCTCAACAATATATGCTAGCAAAACCCTCTCCTCACCCCCAATATCTATAGGGGCTATCCATCTATCGCCAATCCTATAGCTACCACATGATGGGCATTGAACAAGATCAATAGATCTGGGCACTAGATCGACTCCATAGAGCTCGAGATAGCATTCAACACATAGATGTCTAACCATGGGGATAACAGACTCCTCCCTCCCACATCGAGAGCAGAACCTCATCCACAGAGCTCCATATGTATACAGATATGAGAGGATATATCTTTCCAAAACATAGATAACATGGATGATTAGAGAACCCGGACCTGAGGAGTGATGAGGTCCCGCATATATGACTAAGGCTATTCACAGCTCTACAGCTCTATAGTTATCATCACAATCATATCTATTATCAATAATGTTTTTACAGCATCAAGGGCTAGGACCCTGTGCTTTTAGAAGTAGAGGTTGGAACTCACACAATAGAATCTATATTCTTTTCAGAAATAGGATTGCTCCTTATCGTATGCATTTTTATATGCCTTCTTATATTATATAGGATCCTCTCGATACCTGCTATGCTTCTAAATAGCTCCACAGCGTTCTTTATATGATCGCCGAGCTCAATCCTCTGGATGAATATCTCATAGGGTGCTCCATCCCTCTCCTCAACTCTATAGAGATCTGCTACTATGTTAAGCGGGTTCTCCATACACCATATCACCAGCTTTCTATCGCCTATAATAGCTTCTAGATAGCTGTGACCATAGTTGATCCCTGCTATTTTTTCTAATAGCCTCTCCACCTCTCTATATAGATCTGTGCAGGGGCTGGGCATCGCTTCACCCCTAGCCCTGCTAGCGACCCTCGGGTCTCTGTGGATTTGTTATCAATAACTCATCTGTTATCTTCATAGCCTTCGATGCACCCCTTATAAGGGATTTTTCTCTTGGGATCTATATTTATGTCTTTCCCCTAATGAGCCCTTCTAACCTCTTTCGCTTCAGGCCTAAACATCTCTATTGATCCATACTATTTCTGCCTTAGATTTGGCTATGCCATGTATATTATGGGATGGGGCTGGAGGGGCTTATAGAGATCTCTAGGAGGATTCTTAAGAGCTATTCTCTATGTGATAGGTGTTTGGGTAGGCTATATGCTCGTCTCGGCTATGGATGGGATAATGCTGAGAGGGGCTCTGCTGTTAAGACAATGCTTGTGATGAGATATCACCAGGCTATAGAGATGGGGGATGCTGGTGCTAGGGAGGAGTTTCTCGAGATGGCTCCTAGGATTGGTGTTAGGGCCTCTGGCCTATATAGAAGGCTGACAGGCTCTGATCTATCCCTTGTTCCATGCTCGATATGCGGTGGATCCCTGGATCTATTTATAGAGGAAGCAGCTAGAAAGGCTATGGATCTTCTGAGGAGCTGGGATATCTCGAGATTCCTAGTAGGGGTTGTTGTTGAGGAGCCTGTAAAGTCTATCGAGGCTGAGATCATCAGGGCCTCTGGATCTATCTATTATGAGGAGCTCAAGGATGAGATAAGCAGGGAGATAGGCAAGAGGGTAGAAGCCCTCGGAGGGTTTACAGCTGATTTAAGGGATCCTGAGGCAACCATTGTTGTGAGATATCCTAGCGGAGGGATCGATATAGAGGTTAGAAGCATATTGATAAGGGCTAGGTATTGGAAGAAGTGGAGGATGATAAGCCAGTCAACCATATTGAAGAACGGAAACCCCAAGTACTTCTCGGTACAGGAGGCATCGAAACCCCTGGCAGAGCTCTTCAGAGGATCCGAGGTAGTTGTGCATGCCTTCGGGAGGGAGGATATAGATGCTAGGATGCTTGGAACCGGTAGGGGAGCTGTGATCGAGGTTAGATCTCCTAGGAGGAGAAGAGCCAGCCTAGAAGAAGTTCAGGAAGCCCTAAACAGATATAGAGAACTAGTGGAGTTCAAGGTAGAGGGATGGGGCAGGAAAGGCGAGGTAAGGATAAACAAGAGGAGATCCAGCATTGCAAGGAAGATCTATAGAATCCTAGTGCTAGCCGAAAGAGAAGTGGGGGAAGAGGAGATCAGGAGACTCGAGAAGGAGATGAGAAACAGAACAATAAGGCAGAGAACACCAACAAGAGCACTCCACAGGAGAAAAGATATAGAGAGGATAAAACACGTATACCAAGTAAAATGCACCAAGATAGCCGATAACCTCCTCGAATGCCTAGTAGAAGCCTCAGGAGGACTATATATAAAGGAGCTGGTAAGCGGTGACGACGGAAGAACAAAGCCCAGCTTCGCAGAAATATTAGGGACAGATGTAACATGTATAGAGCTAGATGTGGTTTGGACGGAACTCTAAAACCTATTCAGATCGACTAAGCCAACAACAAAAACTATTAAAGCTATATTATTTATTAAATATATTTATAAGGTATCAACGAGGTCAAGCTAGTATATGGTGTGAACGGAAAAGCCTCAATGAAAGAAGGGCATTGATAAAGCATTACTTAGGTATATCCTCTTAACCAAGAATAGCTCGAGAGGAGAGGGATACTAAGTGAGATATTATCATAGGAAGTCCTAGAATACTTTGAATACCTTGGAGACTTGCTGGCTTTAGAATGCTTTTAGTTATTGGCTCAAAGATTGATGTATAGGGTATTTGTGGTTTATAGGGGTGGCTACGATAATAGCCTGGGAGAAGGATCTTGATCTCTGTGGGGGGTTCTGAGAGTTTCTTGGCTACGGCCTATGAGTTTCTATCTAAACTCCCTGGGAAAATAGGTCTAGGAGATATATGCTCAGTAGTGGTCTTCGGTTCAGCTGCAAGACCCTCTGACTTTGTGCCAGGGGTCAGCGATATCGATGTTCTAGTTCTGGTGGAGAAAGCTCCGGAGAAGCGCTTCCACTTCTTAGAGTTTATGGGTACTAGAGTCAACATAGTTGTCTTCACTCCAGAGGATCTGAATCTCTTGATCGAGAAGGGTGATCCCCTGGGCTTCATGCTTAGATACTCCATAGTCCTACTAGATCGTGGATGCCTTGCTCTGATAAAGTCTAGGCCCAGAATAACCCAGTATACTATAAGGACTCTGAGGAAATCAATTTTCGCGGCTCTAGGGCTAGCAGTAGAAAGTTACTATCTAGAAACGCCTAAAGAATCTGTCTCATACCTCTACCACTCGGTGAGGCATCTAGCTAGATATCTCTACTCGCTCAAAGGCGATGAAGAGGGCTTTCCAGTCTCTGATGAGGAGCTGCTATCCAGAAGCCCAGAGGATCTGAGGGAGCTCCTCAAAAAGCTCATCGAAATGAGAAGAAGAGAAACCAGGACAGAAGAACTTAGAAAAGCTATAGAAGAGTCGATAGAGTTGATAGCAAGAAAGCTAGGCCTAGAGAAGACGGGGATCGAAGTGCTTGACAGCCTTGCAGACAAGCTATTAGCAGTAGTAGCCTGTGAAGAGGATACATGGCTTGTATTCCGTGTTGAGTTAATGAGCACTACAGGTTTAAAGAGACTGAGGCTCAGAGGATCCGAGGCTACAGAGGTAGAGGATATCTTATGCAATCAAAATTAACGTGTTCAACACAAATGCCTCCAGATCCGATAGGCTATAAAGAGAACCATCTAAGTTAGAATGCTCCCGACGTAATTAACATACTATATAGCCCTATAAAACATTTATAGGGGGAATTATTTGACAGAGCAATGCGACATTCTCATAAAGAATGCGCGTATAAGGGGCTATCCAAGTGACAAGATGTTTAACATAGCGGTTTCTGGAGACAAGATAATCTATATAGGTGAGACTATACCCTGCAGAGCATCTATCGAGATAGATGCTAGAGGAAACCTAGTTACTGAATCTCTTGCAAATCCACATATACATCTATGCAAGGTATATACTCTTGATTTCGTAGGGGATGAGGCTCTTAAGCGTTATCAGAGCAATATGATGGAGGATTCATTGTTGGCAATCGAAATTGCTAGTCGCGTAAAAGAGAGATATAGAGAGGATTGGATCTATAGAAATGCTAGAAGAGCTATAGCTGAGATGATCAGATATGGAGTTCTGCATGTGAGAGCCTTTGCTGATACAGATAGCAAAGCCAGGTTAGAAGCTGTAAAAGCCCTTCTAAAGCTTAGAGAGGAGTTAAGGGGTATAGTAGATCTTCAGGTAGTGGCATTTCCCCAGGAAGGCCTTGTAAGGGATGAAATGGCTTATGAATATGTAGCTAAAGCCTTAGAGATGGGGGCAGATGTCGTAGGAGGGATCCCATGGATAGAGTTCGAGGAAGATGTGGAAGAACATATAGAGAGAGCCTTTACCCTTGCGAAGAGTTTCAATAGAGATATAGCTATGCTTACAGATGATGCGGGAGATCCGGGCCTTAGAACAACTGCTAAGCTGGCTAGAGCTACTATAAGGAATCAGTGGTTTGGAAGGGTATCAGCATACCATGCCAGGGCTCTAGCACTGTATCCAAAGCCCTATTTACACAAGGTGATCGAGCTGTCTAAGCTTGCAGGCATCTCATATGTTATAGCCCCACATACAGGGCCCCTCTATGCCCCATACAGATCTATGTTGGCCTCAGGGATCAACGTTGCGTTAGGGCAGGACGATATTGAAGACGCATATTACCCTTATGGCAGGGGCAACATGCTCGAAATAGCATTCCTGGCTAGCCATATAACAAGGTCTATGGGGATGAGCGATATAGAAATTCTCATGGACATGATAACATGGAGGGCCAAGGCGGCAATGAATCTAGGTAGATGCGGTCTTAACGTGGGATGCGAAGCCCTAATCGTAGTCCATAGGGCTAAGAACACGCGCGAAGCCATATCAAGGCACGATGCACCACTATACGTTATAAGAGGCAGTAAAATAGTTGCCGAAAATGAAGAGATATCTAGATTATATATAAAAGGTTGGACTTCATAGAGGCTAATGCATTTTGATATTAGACCTCTGCCTTTACCTCTTACAGTCCTCACCCCTTCCATCGGGATCCTTTAGCGATCTAGCAAAGACTCCGCAGGAGTATATAGAGTACTCAGAAAGAGGCTTCTATATGGTAGATCTTGCCTCGAGAAGCCCTATGCATCAGCATGTATGATCATATGAGATAGCTGGGCATGGAATACACAGCAAGGTATCTGACCTCCTCCCTGCCTCGAAGGGCTGGTTTCCCTTGGGGCGGTTCACTGGTTTGTGGTTTACCGCTATCGTTCTCATTAGCTTAGCTAGATGATATCCTGGTTTAAGCTATTAGCTTGAGCTTAAAGTCATAACCTAGCTCTTTATCCATTGTGGCTAGCTCTTCTCTAAGCCTTATTGCTAAGCTGCTATGATAAGGTCTGTTGCTTGTTGAGGTTTGCCTTTCTCTATTAGTTTTAGCTATAGCCTGCGGGCTAAAATACAGTCTTCTCCCACTGGAAACTTTATGCTACCTTTAAATTTCCTGTAATAGATTCAATAGATTATCTTCGGGTATTCGACTAGCGTTATGGCTGTTATATCTCCATCTATGGATTCCCCCTTTCTAGCTCTATCCATTACTACATATTTATCGTATATGCTCAAGGCTTGTACGGACTCTTCAACCTCTCCTTTCCCTCAAGCTCCATCCAATCAATGGCTCTAGTCGATCCACATGCAGAACCTTCTATAGCCTATTATGATCAGCTAGCCCTGTGATCCTTGCTAGTTATCATTCTCAGCCTATTCAGAAGCCCCCTAAGATCTTCTCTAGCTACTGCTTTCCTAGATCCAACGCTACCCTGACAATTCCCGAGGATATCTTCCTTTGGCGATCATCTAGGATGTTTCTGGCTCTCCTATGGTATGCTCTGAATCTGTTGAGTATATCCTTTCTCCTCCTCTAAGCCTGTGTCAGGCGATGAGTACTTGGCTTGCAGAGCCTCAGCCAACAGGACGTATCTATATGCTCTCTCGATCCCAGTATTCATTTCAAATGTATGTTCTCATCCCCATAAACGATTTTCCTCTCATTAAAATCCATTGCAGTGGCATCCTTGGAGATACACTCAGATTGTTTCGGGATCCTCTTTGAGATCCAGAGGATCATCTTTCTATCTTTATAGACAAGCATTGCCTCCCCGTTCTCATACTGATCGTATCTCCTGTCCCAGCCGATGAGCTTAAGCCCCCCTACCCACGATCTCCACATAGCCATCCTCAACCCTATAGCTAGATCCCGGGCGAAGCATCATCGATAGCTCCTTAACTCTTGGTTTCTTTCCCCTCTAGGCTTCCTCTACCAAGACATGGCTATTGCCAGTGCATCCCTATAGCAGTCCAAAGCCATTTTCAATGGTAATCCGAAGACCTCCTTTGATCTCTCTGTAGAAGGCTCTGTAGACATATCCCTAAGTGTTTTTAAGTTTGAGCTCAGGATCTTATAGAGGACATACTTCAGGGCCACCCTGTATCTCTCAAGGAGCTCCACAGTCCCCAGCTCTGGACTACCCTCACACCTATTGAAAAGGATTAGCCTCCTCAACACTAGAGACCATAGAGCATCTAGAAGGAAATCTTAGAAGCCTTAGAAGCATCTATCCCTGTCATAAATGTCAGGGCTTCCAGTTATAATTGAGTCGATCGAGGATAGACCCTTCGTCGAGACGCTAGAGTTTGAGTATAGGAACAAGAATAGGCTAATTGCTATTTCTTTCCAGTAATAAAATTAGCTGGTATATAGCTATGGAAGAGGTATCCATAGAATTTTCTATAGTCTCTTAATTTCATGAAGTGATTGTGCTCATTTTCTCATTAATATCACTCCTATATGTCACTATTGCAACCTCAAACCCCATTAACCACTTTAATAACTTCTAAGCGCAATACATAAAAATATGTAGAAAGCAGCATATAATTCTCATAATATATATTATATAATTTGTATATTATATAATTATTAATGGTCAAGGCGTTAACTATAGAATCAACTATGAAGTGATTATAAAGTACTCACCACAAGAGCCAGGTCTATTGGGGTGCCACTGTTACAGGGAACTAATATTGTGGCCAAGCAAATCTAGGTCTCATGAGTCTCGGAACTTCAGGTTCGCTACTAGCACTAGGTTTTAGATGCCCAACTATAACTAAACACAAGTTCACAGTATTAGTGTATTGTAATTATTTAGAGTATAGGATCTTATATTAAGGCATTTTATCTAGCGTGCCTCTAAGATCTGACCCTTCTGCTCATTATCTCCTTAAGATCTCCGTGGTACTTCAGTAAGGTTTGATACTCGTTCTCGTAATATATCTCAATAGATCTAGATGTGTACTTCTTGGCTATCTCTAAAACAAATCTAGATGCTGGTTCTAAGGAGCTTAAATCTGTTACCCCCGTAGCAGATCCAGGTATAACGCTCTCAGAAGTTATTGCAACACCCATCACTGGTGTATCTGTATATAGCCATGGTTGTAGAATGCTGTTAATATGTTTCACAGGTGTTGAAAAGGGGACTATATCTTGCATAGTTATAGGCACAAGGATCGGGGGCCTACCAGCTATCCAGCTATATATCTCAAGCACCTCTTCAGTAGGCCTCAAGATCCACCCCCTGACAACCACAGGTGTTATGGCGAACCCCCTTATCTTTATAACCTTATTCCCCTTGGTGGCATCGATCGAGATATGGGCGTCGACACTCTCATCGACTTCCCTCATTAACAGCTGATCTAGATCCACCGGTGAATCCATCATGGGAGCAGGCTTCTCGGGCCTTATAGGCGAGTTTGTAGATATATGAGTCGCTATAACAAATCTACCCATAAGCTCTTCTCCCCGAGAGCACATTCTCCCAAGCTTTTCTGCAACAGCGAGAGCCACTATAGCCCCATCAGCATCCGACACCATGCCTATTAAATGGGGTCTAGCACCCACACCTCCTAATCTACCTATGATACCTATTCCCCTTCCCCCGCCGAAGTCGAATACTATTTTCGTAAATAGGGTTTCTCCTTTTTCACCTTTTAATCTCTCGAAATGTATTGATGCTTCTCTGCACCCACTCACCAACTGTTCTATATCCTCTTCACCAACTCTTGGCGCGTCGAGGATATCTATTACTCTGATCACGCTCGGTGCCATAGACATTGCTATCCCACCAGGAGCTCCTTCAAATAGACCCTTATATCTCTTCCAATAGCCCTTACCACCTGATCGTAGGATTCCGGATATCTCAGCCCAGAGCCTAGTCTAAGTTTCTTCCACCTTATTACTACTATATTGAATCTAGATCCTTCTTTCAGATCTTTGCTCAATAGGGGAAGCCCAGTTGTTAGATCGATCATGGATATGAGATCAGGAAATACAGCTATAATCCCACTAGAATCTTCTAGATATATGTTTTCATTAGCATATACTAATATATAGTCCATATTACCACATTTAATTCTCACTCTCCCATAGTCCAGGCCTTCTCTTATCTCAGAGAAACTTTCAATAACTTGACACCCCTCTATAACTGCTCCAGAGTATTTCTCAGCTATTCTATAGCTAAGCTCCAGGGGATCTGATCTATAATTAGAGATCATAGATCCTAGCTCGAAGGCTAGGGCAATAGCTCCGGGAGCACCGTTATCCTTGACATAGCTAATATATATAGGGTTTCTCGCAGTAGCCACCACACCCTTCATGGATACTATGCTTCTGAGTATATTGATGACTTCTTCCAGAGAACCCTTTAATACAGCAGATCCTCGGGATCGATCCCCAGCTATTCCCCACCTAGCAGCGATAATCGACACATAGCCTGAGAGCCTTTGGAGCCCCATAGAACCCATTAAAACTGTTGGATGAGCTCTGCCATTACATGGTGCATCTATAACTGGGATTTCCAGTAAAATAGATGCTGGGAAAGGAGATAACGTGTTCACAGCACCTATTTCAGAGCTTATTAAACCATCAATAGGTTTTCCAATAGCTTTCTCCAAATCTCTAACCGATCCTACAAGGTTAGCTATTAAGGAGGATCTTGTCCATGTATCTATGCTCTGAGGCCCCACAATAGATGTGGTAACTACTATCGCATCTGGCCTTACCTCATCCACAGATCTTATCTCAACATATCCTAGTCTAGCAAATATCTTGGCTAGCTCAAGCCCAAGCACTAGATCGCCCCCACCTCCACCGCCAAGAAATGCTGAGCCGAGTACAAGCTTTTCCATCTTATCCTCGCTATCTATGAGAAGAACCATTTTATATCCTCCATATACCTTTCTCTATTATGATTTTTCTATCAGCATATAATGTAGGTTTTAAGAGAACCATATCTATGTGGATCCCTGCTTTTACCCTACCCCCAAAGGTGCTGTTATCGCCCAAAGCTAGATGTACAGTTCCAAAAATCTTCTCATCCTCAAGAACAACACCGCTCAACCTTGCTGCGGAGTTGCATCCTATGCCAAGCTCAGCTGGAAAGTTAAAGGCGTCTTCGCTTCTCATAGATGCTAATAACTCATATAGTCTTCTAGCCTCGGAACCTCCACTGATTTCCTTGGCACGCCCACGCTCCACAATAATTTTAACATGTTCTTTAACCACCCCTATTCCTCCTGAAATGCTTCCATCAACAACAACGACACCATTAGCTGTCCCCTCAAGAGGTGCCACATAAACCTCACCAGCAGGTAGATTTCCCCACATGCCAGGCTTATCATATATGCCCCCGTCTAGATGGAATTCTCTACCACTAACAGAGAAGGATATATCTGTTCCCTGCTCACTCGTTATCCTTATCTCGGAGCATCCCTTCAGAGCCTCAAAAAGCTTTTCGCATAGAGGTATAACATCGGCTTTATAGTTAATCGAAAGTGTTCTAAGAAATATTTCTTCAGTTATACCTGGCATCGTAGCTCCTCTAGATCCTTTATCTGTAACCTGTCTCCTAGCTTGGGTATGTGTTAAACTATATTTAGTAGGCGCTATAAATACATCGCTTTCTAGCCACGCTGCCCTTACAGGGTCTGGAGGCTCCTCACCATTCCTGCTTCTCGGCTTCATAGTTATTAAAACGGCTTCAGCCCCTAGCTCGAGACCTGCTTGGAAGAGGGCATAGCCGATGTTAATCTTCTCTGTGTCTGTGATTACTAGAAACCTCTCTCCTGCTGATAGGCCTAGATTTATTTTAACTATATTTTTCGCTATATCTAGAAGATCCTTTCTATGAATGCTTAAAACCTGGGTCATCGATCTTACCCTAATATCTTCTAAGTTTTTTATCTAACTCGACTAGATCTCTATGAACGAATCTACCGCCACTTGCTATAAGCTCATCATCGTAGTAGACGTCCGGATTATAGACGCCAAGATCTGTATGTGCCTTAGCCAGCCCTATTTTCCCTTTGAATTTAAGGCTCTGCGATCCGAAGCCAAATTCTATTCCACCATATATCCTTTCATCCTCTAGCGGGAGGCCTCTTAGCCTTGCTCTTGGATGAAAGCCCCATGAAACGTGTGCGATATAATACATTTTATCATCTTTAAAGGAGGCTAGCCATTTCTCAAATATCTTGGCTTCGATACCCCCCTCAATCTTTACAATCCTTCCTTCCTTAACAACCAACTTGACAGGGTTCTTCAGAACTCCTAGATCACTTGGAGGCCATATAAATGTATCAGCCACTATTACGCCTTCAAAACTATCCTCCTTAGGCGCCCATGATATTTGACCTCCTAGAGGCTTGTAGATCCCCTTCTCACGTAATATTCCATCGTTGTGGAATACAGGTCTCGATGGATCGTTCTCAAAAGCTATATCTGTTCCAGACACACTTTTAATTCTAATAATCTTCGCTTGCCTAGTAAGCTCTGTTAACTTATCACCTAGTTCACACATTGTGCTATAATCAACCCTCCCTATAAGTCTGATCATCATATCAGGATCCATCCCCGTGAGCTCTAATATCCTAGCCCCCGCTCTCATTGCTTCATTATATGCTTTTGTATGCAGTATATACATGAGTGGCAAGCTTATTATCACATCGCTGGATCTCATCGCCTCTGCAACATGCCTAGGAGGCTCGATATCTACTTCATCTCTCGTCTCATATATCGTGATCGATGGTTCTGCACCAAGTGTATACGATGCAGATGCTAAGGCTTTAATCATCTCCCAATCAATAGCTGTATCTGCTAATATCAAAATGTTTTCTCCTTGCTTCACAAGAGCTAGATCCTTTACAGTTTTCATAGCCGCCTTGTAGAGCTCCATGAAGTAGCTCATATAGACCGCCGAGATTCAATAATAGACCAGGAATATATATTATATTGTGATTATAATTATAGCATAGTTAGTTATTCTCAGCTATTTAAGAGAAGAGGTTCCCATTATACATTGGCATATATTTATTACATCTAAGGACTATGTATTGCGTGGGGAACCATATGGTAAGAATAGGTCTTGTTACAATAGGTCAGTCACCTAGAAAAGATATAACGGATGATCTGATCAAGATCCTGCCTCCAGAAGTAGAACTAGTAGAGGCTGGAGCGCTAGATGATCTCACATTAGAAGAGATTAAGAGGAAACTGTCTCCTGACCCTGGAGATGTTGTATATGTAACGCGGTTGAGGGATGGAACAGAGGTTAAGGTTTCAAAAGAGAAGATCTTAGATCTGATGAGAGTTAAGATAGATCTTTTAGACTCAAAGGGAGTCGATATAATAGCTATACTCTGCTCTGGTGAGTTCCCAGAATTTAAAGCAAGTGTTCCAATACTATATCCAGATAAAATATTGAAAGGCATAGTATCAGGAGTTAAATATAGAGGCAAAACAGCGGTTCTAATACCGGCTAGAGAACAGATAAGCTATGCAAGGGATAAGTGGTCTCCATATCTAGAAAATCCAGATATAATAGCAATATCGCCATATACCTCTACACCAGAGGATTTTATTAGAATTGGAAGAACATTTAAAGAGCATATGGTTGGATTTGCCGTTATGGATTGTATGGGGTATTCACTAAATCATAAGAGGATCATAAAACAGATATCACCACTAACAAGGATTATAACCTCGAGAGGAGCCTTAGCCAGAGCTCTTTCAGAGATGGTTGATAGCCTGAATCTAAATAAGTAAATAAAAACAGTTGCAATTGAAAGTTAAAAGCTCATCTCCTTCTTAGTCTAAGTGCTATAAACAGCGCTACTATTATAACTATAATTGCTATAGCGATATAGATCATCGTGTTAGCTGTGGGGGCACCTATTAGAGGTGTTAGAGTTGGGGTAGGTGTTAATGCCGCTGTAAGAGTAGCTGTAGCTATGGGTCCAGGTGCTGGTGTAGTGGTAGCTATAGGTGTAGGTGTTTGTGTCGCTAGTGTCTTTAGAAATACCTTTTCAGGTCTCATGTAGTTTGTACCAAATCCGTTCTCCCATACACCTGGCTGTAGCTCGTCCGAAAATGCTGCATTTAGTAGTGCTACAAAGGTTCTCGAAACAAGCCACACAGCTGGCTGGTCATTAACTATTATATTTAGGGCTTGTCTGACAAGCTCTATCTGCTTAGCTCTATCCAGCTCTTTCTCAGCTGCGAAAAGTAATTGCTCGGCCTTTGGATTGCTATATCCCATCGCATTCGACCAGGATGCCCTTACTATACCTCTGCTCGTGTAATACTGGATAAAGTACGCAGGGCCTGGGCCGTGTACGAATGGGAATATACTCATATCGAAATCCCAGTTTCTGAAAACCGTTTGATGCCATGCAGCAGTATCTAATGTTATTATTTGCACATCTATTCCAACCTGCCTTAGAAAGTCTCTTATAAGTTCTGCCTCCTTTACATACCATGGGTAAGATGTTGAATCTATTGTTAGTCTCAGCTTAAATCTTATTCCGTCAGGACCTCTCTTATATCCTGCCTCATCTAGAAGCCTGTTAGCCTCTTCAGGATTATAGCTGGGCTGCTTAGCATCTGGATAGAACATTGCGGTAGCAGGTGCTCGTGAAACCATAGTGTCTAGAGGTTCTACCTTGCCAAAATATACGACCTCAGCAATCGCTGATCTATTTATAGCCATCGCAATAGCCTTCCTAACCCTTACATCCTTCAACGGTGCAGCCCCTTCTGGATGTAGGTTGAATCCCAGCACATCTAGCGAGCCTCCAGGGCTTGGGAAGAACCAAACCTTCTTTCCAGGTAACTTACCCTCTTTTATCATCCTTTCTAGTTGTACAGCATGTGCAAAGGTTATACCGTAGTTCCATACAAAGTCTATCTCTCCTCGTTGGAATGCTAGCATCATAGCCTCAGAGCTCGGTATTATTTTATAAATAATCCTGTCGAGATATGGAAGACCCTTCTTCCAATACTTATCATTCCTCTCAAGAACTATATATTGTCCCTTAACCCATTCTTTAAATTTAAAAGGTCCAGTTCCTACGG
Organism: Sulfolobales archaeon; assembly: GCA_038897115.1. NCBI lineage: Archaea > Thermoproteati > Thermoproteota > Thermoprotei > Sulfolobales > Sulfolobales archaeon. Next base: position 43,772 of record JAWAXC010000005.1, read on the forward strand.
GCTTTGTATTATATGGATTAGTAGCTATATCTGTCCCCTCATAGAGGTGCTTAGGACTTATACATGTGCCCGACCCTCCGAAATATCCTGGATAGAGGATTAACCCCCATGTTGTGTTAAACCTAAATACAACTGTATAGTTGTCAGGTGTATCTATACCCTCGAGATATTTCCACATACCAGCTATAAAGCTATTAAAGACAGGCCCTATTTTCTCATATGAGAACTTAACGTCTTGGGATGTAAATGGCACGCCATCATGCCATGTAGCGTTTCTCACAAGGTAGAAGACCACGAGCATTTTGCTATCGTTGGTCTTTATAATCTGCCATGATTCCGCTAGATCTGGAACCCATTCAAGAGTTTGTGGATCGAAATCTACTAGCGAGTTACAGATAGGAGTTACAACCTGGTAGTAAGTCCATGTAGGGCTTCCTGTGAGGACTAGGTTGGGGGGTTCAGAAGGTATGCCTATAACAAGGGTGCCACCATATACAGGAGTTACACTTTGAGATTCAGCATTAATAGTATTTATAGCTATTCCCATCCCCATTATTAATGCTAATATACTTAATATCCCAAGGATCTTTATATATGGTCTAGATCCAACGATACCTCTTCACCATGTTAAGTATTAAATAGTCCCTTAATATACTTAGTTATAGATCTTCTGAGGGGTTAGTGGGAAAAGCCTATCGAACCCTTAAACGAGGATTTATATAATCTATTAATCCATCTCCGAGTAAGTTAAAGCCTATTATAAGCAAAGATAGTATAAGCCCTGGAAAGGCTGCTATCCACCAGGATGTTGTGAGGTATTGCTGGGCTATATTTAGAAGCTGTCCTAGGCTAGGGATATTGGGATCACTAATGCCTAAGAAGCCTAAACCTGCCTCTATAAGTATATTATTGCTCATTTGGAGAACAACATAGGGTATTATAGCTGGTAATGAATTAGGTAATATATGTACAAATATGATCCTACGATCACTGACCCCTAATGCTCTTGCAACCTCCACAAAAGCTTGTTCTTTCACTCTTAGAAACTCTGCTCGTGTCATTCTCGCAATCCCTGGCCAACTTGTAACCCCTATCGCAAGCATTATATTATATATATTCGGGCCAAGTATAGTTGCTATTAATAGAGCTAAGAGGAAGGACGGAATTATAAAGGCCATATCGGTTATCCTCATAAGCACGTCTCCCAGAACCCTTCCATAATAACCTGCCACAGCTCCTATCAATATTCCTATTAATGTTGCTATTGTTGTTGATAAAGCTCCCACAATAAGAGAGGTTCTTAATCCATAAATAGAATTAGTATAGATATCCCTACCGAGATCATCTGTGCCAAACGGGTTACTCGGGTTAGGAGGTAGAAATGGATTTGCTACAAGGGTCTTAAGCGGTGGATACCAGGTTATTAGGGGTGCTGCAGCAGCTATAATTATTAAAGACGATACAATTGTTGCTCCTGTTAAGATTCTTTTGTTTGATAAAATAGCCTGTGTCAATATTGAGAAAAAATATATCGTCTTTTTCATAAGCTTTTTCATGCTTCTCACTACACCCCCCTCCTAGTCCTTGGATCTAGGATCATATATAGAAGATCAACTATGAAATTAGCAATAATTATTATTAGGGATCCATAGATGAATATCCCAAGCATTACCGGATAATCCCTAAGCTTTAACGAGCTATAGAGAAGCGATCCCATACCTGGCCATGAGAATACGGTCTCCGTCACTATCGCTCCTACTAGTAAAACTCCTGTGTTAAACCCTATGAAAGTAGTTATAGGTATGAGGGCTCCTCTTAAGGCATATCTATATAGGATCTTTTTTTCAGACATTCCTATGGCTCTCACGGTTGTTATATAGTCTTGAGCTAGCTCATTGATTATGGCCCCTCTTGTTATCTTAGTAACATACGCTATGTTGAATATAGCAAGTGTTGTGGCTGGGAGGAAGAGATGATATAGTATATCGATATAATATAGTATACCCTCATAGCTCCCTCTGACAGATGTCATCCCTCCTGTAGGAAAGAGACCTAAATATACTGCAAAAGCTATGAGCATAATCTGGCCAAGCCAAAAATATGGTATAGATATTCCTACAATAGATGTTATTGATATGAAGGTATCGATAGCCCCTTTTCTAGAGGCTGCGAGCACCCCTAAGAATATTCCTAGAGCTGATGCTATGGCCATGGCGCTAAATACTAAAAGAAATGTAGCTGGAATCCTACTTATTATAAGAGATACTACAGGCTCTGATCTCAGATATGAATAACCCAAGTCTCCTCTAAGCACATTTCCTATGTATATGAGAAGCTGTTCATGTAAAGGTTTATCAAGGCCAAATTTCTCCCTTACAGATCTTATAAACTTTTCATCTGTAACCTCACCAGCAAGTACATATGTTGGATCTCCAGGTGCTAAATGTATTAATATGAATGTAACTACTATAACTCCAAAGAATAGAGCTATATAGAGAATCGCCCTCCTAAGAATAAATGATCTAATAGCTGACAATTATAAGCCCCTGCTATAGTAAATAATACGTCTTAATATATTCTTCTAAAACATAACAGCTATAAAAATTACCACGGATAGAAACCTGCATAATTCAAGACACTAGGATAAGAAATAGAGCTATTCCTCCTTAATAATAAAACACATTTTGAAGCACAAAGGAAATTCTAGTAACGAGTCACAGCTAAGCCTATAGAGACCCTCCTACTTTTAAAGATGCTAAGAAGATCTAGAGTTAGAATCAATTTCTATAAGCTAGTTGTCCTGCTCGATTTGATTTAAAAGGGTATTCACGTAATTCCACTTGGTGCTTCTATGGTTCTTCTGATTTCTGAGGGGGATGTTCTAAGGCTCTTGGATTTTAGCGATGCTATTGAGGCTATTGAAAATGCTACTCGTATGCAGTCTGAGGGTGTTGCCCATGTTAATCCAAGGTCTAGGGTTTATTCTAAGTCCTCTGTGCTTCATGTTATGTCATCTACTATCGAGCCTCTGGGTGTTAGTGGTGTTAAGGCCTATCTCTCTACCCCTGCCAGGACTGTTTTTGTGATCCTCCTATATAGTATCGAGGATTCTAGGTTGTTGGCTGTGATTGAGGGTGATATTCTGAGTAGGATTAGGACTGGGGCTGCGAGTGCCCTTGCAACTAGGTATCTAGCTAGAAGGGGTGCCTCTAGGCTTGGGATCATTGGTTCTGGGAGGCAGGCATATACACAGGCTCTAGCTATTGCCAAGGTTATGGATCCCGAGAGAATCCTTATATACTCCCTCAACAGGGATCACGCGGATTCCATGGCTAGAAAGCTCTCTGAGAAGGGTTTGAAGGCCCTTGTAGCCCAGAGCTATAGGGAGGTTATAAGCTCGAGCGATGTGATCTCAACAGCTACAAACTCTAGAGAGCCCTTTGTAAGGGCTGAGTGGGTTGAAAAGGGCTCCCATATAAACCTCGTGGGATCTAACCACCCCTCGAGATCGGAGGCCTATCCAGAGGTATTCCAAAAAGCAGATCTGGTTGTAACTGATAACAAGGAGCAGGCCCAGAGAGAGTCTGGGGATATAATAAATGCTGTGAGCACGGGCTATATATCGTGGGACAGGGTTTACGAGCTCTGGGAGGTTGTTACTGGCAGGGTTGGCAGGGGCTCTGAGGATGATATAACGATCTTCAAGTCCCACGGAATAGCACTATGGGATGTAGCTGTTGCAAAGCTAGTCTATGACAGGGCTAGGGAGAGGGGGTTGGGGAGGGAGGTTGAGTTCAAGGGCTACTGGGAGGATAGGTTCTTCTAACACAGTTATAAGCCCTCTAACACCTGAGGCAATGGGATAGAATCTATTTGAAGATGAAGATCCCAGCAGACTATAGATTCATGAGGACATCAGATAGAGAGCTAGCAGTATCCGAGATGTTCAAGAGCTACCAGGGGGAGGGGCCCACAGCTGGCTACCCAGCTATATTCCTAAGACTCCAGGGATGCAACCTACTATGTAGATGGTGTGATACAATAGATATATGGGTTAGGGGTGAGATATACAGCATAGATCATATACTAGATATGTGGGAGGCGAGAGGCTGGATCAAGGATCTATTGAATGGATATATGCTAGTAATAACAGGTGGAGAACCCCTCATGAGGCAGAGCTCAATAACAACCCTTCTAAAAACATTTATAGAGAGATATGGCTTCAAACCAAGGGTAGAGATCGAGACGAACGGCACTATAGAGCCTCGGAGAGAGCTGATAGAGCTTGTAGATCAGTTCAACGTATCACCAAAACTATCCAACTCAGGTATGCCCCTCAGCATAAGATATAGAGAAGCCCCTCTGAGAACCCTGGTAAATAGTGGGAAGGCGATATTCAAATTCGTAGTTATGGATGAGAGCGATATAGAGGAGGTTCTCTGGTACATAGATAGCGTGCCACTGCCAAGGGATAGGGTGTACTTAATGCCTGAGTCCAGATCCAGGGAGGAGTATCTCTCTAGGGTGGAGATGGTTGAGAAGCTATGCAGAGAATATGGTTTCAAGCTATCTCCAAGGCTACACCTGGTATATGGGTGGAAATAGTATATAGAGCTGAATAAGGGCTAGAATAGTTATAGAGGATCCAATGAGATCTGAGAGCCCCTAGAATAAAATATTTTAAGTCAATGTTTTGTGTAGAGGCTGAATGGGATGAGATACGATATAGTTATTAAAAATGGAATCATAGTCGATGGAACAGGATCCCCTCCCTTCAGAGCTGATATAGGTATTGTTGGTGATACTATAGCGGCTATAAAGGATCTCTCAGGCGTAGAAGCAGAGATCACTATAGATGCTAGGGGCCTCTATATATCACCTGGATTTATCGATATCCATAACCACAGCGATCTATCGATAATGGAGATCCCGACTGCGGATAACTATGTGTTGCAGGGAGTCACTACGATTGTAACGGGTAACTGTGGATCCTCGCCAGCCCCTCTAAGCGATCTAAATAGGGATGAGTATACGAAGAATGTTAACAGAATACATCCGAATATAGATATTAGATGGAGGAGCTTCGGAGAATACCTAGACGCTCTTGAAGATGTAGAGCCTGGCATCAACATCGCCCCTCTAGTTGGGCATGGAGCCATAAGATCAGCTGTTCTGGGCTATAGCGATATAAAGCCTAGCGAGAGAGAGCTTGAGGAGATGAAGAGATATGTTGAGGAGGCGATGAGATCCGGGGCCTTCGGGCTGAGCACCGGGCTTATATATGTGCCCAGCATGTTTGGAGATGCTAGGGAGATTATAGAGCTTGCAAAGGTTGCCGCGAGGTTCGGCGGGTTATATGCAACCCATATGAGGAACGAGGGTGTAGGTCTCATAGACTCTATCATTGAATCTATAGGTGTTGGTTTAGAGACAGGGATCTCGGTGGAGATCTCCCATCTAAAGGCTAGTGGGAGGCCTGCATGGGGTAAGATCACGGTAGCTCTAGATCTGATCTCGGAGTATGTATCAAGGGGATATGATATATCTGCTGATGCATATCCATATACAGCATCTTCAACCAGCATGACAGCACTACTCCCTAAACACATTAGAGAAGGGGCTGGGGAGGAGGTTCTAGAAAGGCTTAGAGATCCCAGGGTTATCAACTATATTAGGGAGAACCTAGGAGGAGAGATCATAGAGGGGAGATATCTATCCTGGTCAGATATCTCGATCTCGTTCTCCCCAAGGCATAGAGAGTATGAGGGCATGAGGATCGATAAGATCGCGGAGAAGCTAGGTCTAGACCCGGTTGAGGCGATCGTGAAAATACTCGTGGAGGATGAGCTCAGCACAAGAATAATTATATATGGTATGAGGGAGGAGGATGTGGAAAAGGTTATCTCACACCCACTTATAGCAATTGGAAGCGATGGATCCATAACGAGGCAAGGAGTAGGAAAGCCCCATCCAAGAAGCTATGGGACATTTCCGAGGATTATAGCTAGATATGTTAGGGAGAAGAAGCTGATATCGCTCCAAGAGGCTATAAGGAAGATGACATCGCTACCAGCAAGAAAACTAAGACTGCTCGATAGAGGGATCCTTAGGCCAGGGATGAAGGCAGATATAACTATATTTGACTATTATAAGGTAGAAGATACTGCTACATATGAGAACCCCCATTCATATCCCAAGGGGATTATATATGTCATTATAAATGGATGCATAGCAGTTGATAATGGAAGGCTAGTGGGTAGGAAGAGATGTGGGAGGGTATTGAGACTAGGAAAAGCCTAGATGAGAACATATTCCCCACGCTAAAGACATCTATGGCTAGAGATCTACAATTGCTTCTCAGATAATAACGCTAGATCAAGTGATGCTGTGAGTGGTTTAAGAATTTCAGAGCTACAGTAGCATTTATCATAAACTATCTTATTAATATGGTGGATAGGGGGCTTATGTTGTGTCTAGCGGGAAGAGGCTGAGGTTCTTCGCAACCACTATCCCGGGTATTGAGGATATTGCTGCTGAGGAGCTCTCATCACTCGATGCATCGATCCGTGGGTATGGCCGTAGTAAGGTTTTTTTCGAGGGTTATCTCGAGGATATCTATAGGCTTAACTTCTCTGCCAGAACGATCAACAAGATCTTTATAGAGCTTGCCCATGAGAGGTTCGAGAGGCTAGAAGATATATATAGAGTTGCAAGGGGTATCGAATATACAGGGATCCTAGATCCTGGCAGGAGTTTTGCTGTTAGATGTGAGAGGCTGGGCGAGCATAGCTTCACGAGCATAGATGTTGCTAGGGTTGTTGGTGCAGCTGTGATAGACTCCTACCTATCTAGTAAAGGCGTTAGACCTAGGGTAGATCTCGAGAACCCCGATGTCCTTATCGAGGTCTTTGTAAGAGATGATGAGGTTTTAATCGGTGTGAACACCACTGGAGAGACCCTCGCTAGGAGGAGATATAGGGTTTATAACCACCCCGCAGCTTTGAAGACCCTTCTAGCAGCGGCTATGATCAGGCTAAGCGGTTATAAGGGCGAGCCCCTCCTAGACCCTCTCTGCGGCGGCGCCACAATACCTATCGAGGCCGCCCACATGGCTAGAAAAATACCCACGGTGCTCTTTAGACAGGACTATCTATTTAGAAAGCTACCGCTATACGACCCCCTGCTCGAGAGGGAGATCGCGACAAAGCTGATCGGGGAGATTCGGATGGATAGCTATAAGATAACATGCCTAGATATAAGTCCTCAACACCTAGCAGGGGCTTATGAGAATGCTAGATCAGCTAAGGTTATAGATACAATAAAATTTGTCCTTGGAGATGCTACGAGGAGAGAGAGCTATAAAGATATAGATGCTGAGGTCATCGTAACAAACCCACCCTATGGAATGAGATCCCATAGGCTGGAGAAGATAGATAAATTCTACACAGATCTACTCGAAACGTTGAAGAACCTCTACAGAGGATCTAGATTAGTTCTGATAACAGCATCAACAAAGCAGTTCGAAGAGGCATCCCAAAGAGCTGATGTAGAGATAAAGGCTTCTAGGGATGTGATGCACGGAGGCCTATGGGCAAAGATATATAGTTTAAAGCTCTAGATACAATCAACACTGAAGATCTTCTAAAATCTCTATAGCTGTAAAACACCTTAGAACCGCCCCTACGACCCATTCTAAATAGTGTTGACTTTAAAAGGATCTGTAGCTGAAGACCTAGCCCTTTGGGCTGAAAAGAGATCAGCAATATAAATAGCGGCTGGGAAACCCTGGAAAATCCTAATCAAGCCAGCCTTCTATGGCCTTCTGACCAAGGCTTCTACAAGTCTGTTTATTATCAGGTCTCTCAGGCTATCCATGCTTGCCCTCAACTGCTTCATATCAGTCTCCAAGCCCTCAACCCTTTTCTCTAGGAGCTCGATCCTCATGGTTAGGTTCTTCTCAACCTCCCCAATCCTCTTCTCAAGCATATCCATCCTCTTCTCAATAGAATTCATTCTCTCTGATAGACTCTTCTCAAGAGACTCCATCCTAGTCTTCAGGCTCTCTTCAAGGCCTGCCATTCTCTTCTCAATAGCATCCATTCTAGCCTCTAAGGTCCTCCTAGTAGCCTCCATAAGTAGGAAGCCTACCTCCCAGTCACTTAGCTTCTCACCCCTAACAGCCTTATCAATGATCTTCTTAGCATACTCTGTAAGGATAGAAGCTATAACATCTAACCCGATAGATGTAACATGCTCAGCCATAGACCTCATAGAGATAGATGCTATAAGAGTTAATAAAAAACATAGCCTCTCTATGCCAAGAAGATCTCCGGACTTAGAGAGAACTTATAGGCATTTACCTAACTTTATACATAGTTGTTAGGCTTGGTCAAACGAATAGGGTTTATTAATGGTCTTTCTAGATGTTATTAGGGGTATTCTATATGCCGTTTACATCATATCACATCGCATCTGGTTTACTGGCTGGCTTGCCTATTAAGAGATGGATCCATCTACCTACCTTATTGATAGTAACGGCTATTATTGTTGATATAGAGCCTATCATGGTTATGCTCGGCGTTATTGAGGGTAGGGTTCACGGCTATTCCCATACTCTCTTACTAGGGGTGTTTATGGGATCTATAGCTGGATCTGCTATGTATTTTCTTGAGAGGCGCGTTGGTTTTCTAAGAGCTCTATATAGATCCCTGTATCTATCCCATGGATCTGAGGGGCTTTTCAGCTATATCTTCGCAGGGATCTTGGGATGGCTATTACATATTATCCTCGATTCTCTCATCTATAGCGATATTAGGCCTTTAGAGCCTTTCATATCGGGTTATAACCCTCTTAATATATCGCATATCATACCCCTTCCCATGGTATATCTCTCATATGATGTGATCCTATTTGCTGGCCTCTCACTCTATACAGTCTATTTCCTCCGATCCTCTCTCACTGAAGACGGCTTTGCCCTCGCATTATTTAGAATAGGTATTTTGGCTATACTGGTATCGCTGATCATAGCTCCTGTTGAGATCAATAGAGAAGATGATCTCCATAGTGTGCTTATAGCTGCGGCACCTGCGACAATAGTGCTGGGTGTTCTAGGCATCGCTATATCAGCATCATCGCTATATATCCTAAACCTTCTCTCTATCAGGAGATTAATAGCTATTCTATCTATACTCTCCATAATAGCCCTTTTCTCC
>JAWAXC010000006.1 GCA_038897115.1 Sulfolobales archaeon
AGCTTCGCAATACATATTGCTGAAGATAAAGAAAAGGTGTTTAAAGAGATGAGGAGGATCCTTAAGAACATGGGTAGCTTTAGAATAGCTGTTGCAACAACTAACAGTATTAGAGGTAAGATCTTCTCATATCTTTTAAGAGTGAAGCCTTTAGATGAAAATACCTATATAAATCTGATTAGATTTTTAGGCCTAGAGATACTTAAAGTTGAAAGATACGGTATATTCATATCAATATATGGGATAAAGCCTAGATAACATAGTTGACTCATTTCCGTGATTGGGGTTAGCCCTCGGTGTGGGATCACTAGCTTCACCCATGTTAAATGGATCCCTTAATGGTGAGTGGGCTTCGGACCCCTCAGCAACATGTGTGGGCTTGTGGGTCTCTTGAGAAGCACTGTGTTTTAGAGCATGGTCTAGCTTCTCCCCAAGCATCTCTTTATAGGCTTCCTCTATCTCTCTAAGTTCTTCTCTACCAAATCTACTAACCTAGCCCTTATGAACAACTGTTCTTCTCAGCGTCTTCGACTCTCTGTCAAGAGCTCTGAATAACTAGAAATAATTAAAGCATTTAAATATGTTATTAGGTCAGAAACAGCCTTTCCACTCTAACCTCCTCTTCCACTCTAGATGGTGAGGCTATTAATTGTAAAAAGTTATAAGGTGTTGAGAAATACTGGTAATAGTGATGAGGCCTGTGCACTCAGAGGGGTGAAGATTGTTCTCTCCATGCTGATCCCCCTATCTATCAATGTCTAGATATAGATTATGTGAAAATGTTTTTATTTTTTATCCTTGCATCTATGGGGTGTTTATGGAGACATTTTAAAAGTTTTTCTGCATTATTATTTAGGGGATATATTGGAGCATAGACCTGGTGAGCAGCTAGATCCTATGATCTCTCCTCGCTTTGCACAGATAGTAACATTTGCAAGGCTCCCATACAATAGATCCCTTGATGATGTATCTCCTCTCGGACTATTCCTAGGAATCCCATTTGATGGTGGAACAACTTTTTATAGTGGTGCTAGGCTTGCTCCTACATGTATAAGGCTTGAGTCCCGCTTACTAAGACCATATAATAGGGTGCTTGATGTATATCCATTCAGAGTTCTTAGGGCAATAGATTATGGTGATATCGATGTCATCCCAACTAATATAGAGAGAACCCTAGATGTGATTGAGGATTTGGTGAGGGAGATAAGCTCTAGGAATATAGTTCCATTTATAGCAGGTGGAGATCATAGTATAACGCTCGGCGTTCTCAGAGGGATTTCGAGACATAAACCTATATTGATTCATATGGATAGTCACTTAGATTATTGGCCCGCCTATTGGGGTGGGGAGAGATATACCCATGGAACATGGGTTAGAAGAGCTATTGAGGAGGGTTTGGTGAGCAGAGTGATACAGATAGGTATAAGGGGTCCACAGTTCAGTAAGGAGGATCTTGAATATCCAAAAGAATCTACTGTTCCTATAGACATAATATTTATGGAGGATATTGCATCTAATGGAATAGAGTGGTTATTAGGAAAGGTATTAAAGCTAGAGGGTAAAGTATATATATCACTCGATATAGACGTTGTCGACCCCGCATACGCCCCAGGAACAGGAACAAGGGAGGTTGGGGGCTTTACATCTAGGGAGATAATTGAGATCCTGAGATCTCTCTCGAAAAGCAACATAGATCTAATCGGTTTTGATGTAGTTGAGGTATGCCCACCATTAGATCACTCTGGGATCACATGTTTATTGGCGGCAAACCTCATATATGAAGCTATGTCTGTGAAGGCATACCATATTATTAGAGATAATATGAGGGTGAAGAGAGTAGCCGGTATGGTTGAGAAGGTATAGCTATGTAGTAGTTCAGAGTATGGAAAGTATGGAAGAAAATGATTATACCACTGGATATTCCTGCTGGGATCTTTTTCTCTTGAGGGTTCTAAGTCTGTCATAGTATTTATATATCTTTTTGGATATTATCTCAAGCGCTCTTCTCGCAGCTATTAGAGGATCCTTGTCTATCTCCTCCACAGAATATTGATCATCGTTTGTTTTGATATACACATTAACTATATATGCACCCCCCTCACCGGCTTTAGACAATCTTTTAACCACTACCTTCATATCAAGGATCTTTGTTAATCTCGAGATCTTAGCTGTATAGCTGCTTATTAGTCTATTAAGTGACTCCCTATACCTCTCATCCTCAAGATCAGAGATCCTTGCTTCAATCGGTATAGCCTCCCTTACCCTTACAACAGATTTAATTATATCAAAACTTGTGACGATCCCAACCAGGTTTTCGCCATCCATTACCGGGAAGCCAGAGTATCTCTTCTTGATAATAAGCTCTGCAACCTTTCTAATAGGATCCTCCCTATCAACTGTTATCACAGGTGTTGATGCTATATCCCTCACAGGAGCTGCTAGGATCTCCTCCTCTGTTTTATAGTAGCCTACCCTTCTAGGGCCTATTTGGAAGTGAACATAGTAGATCTTCTCAGCAAGATCCCTCATACTTATGATCCCATATAGCTTCCCACCATCTACCACTGGGAGCTTTGTTACACCATTTTTCAACATGATTATTCTTGCCCTAGCAACGGATTCATTGGAATCAACGGTTATAACGGGACTACTCATTATACTCTGTACCTTTCCACCAGGCAGCTGGTTATAGCTCATCATATATTTTATTATATCCTCTCTCATAACCAGCCCAGCTAGATATCCACCTCTATCAACTACAGGAACACCTCTGACCCTAAGCATATATATCTTCCCAATCGCCTCTCCAACATCGTCATCCACATACACGGAATATGGGGGATACATGATGCTAGATACCCTGGCTTTAGGCCCCACTCTTCTCTCAAGAAGCTCCCTATAGCTTAAAACCCCTATTAGCTTTCCCTCGCCACTAACAACAGGGAGAATCCATAGGCCCTCTGATGACATAATAGATATAGCCTTCCCAATTAGATCATCTTTCTTAAGCGTTGGAATATCCCTCCTCATGATCTCAGATATCTTCAACGATATTCCACTCCATTATATGGAGTTCTTAGAAGCTAAAATGTAGAATATTTAGTGAGAAGAGCTTATATTGCAAGATCTATGTCGGGTTGAAGCTAGAATTATAGGTGTCTAAGATGAATATGCATTGGTGAGCCCTCTTTAAGGTAGCTCTTTTCATAGATTTAGATAACACACTCGTAACAAATCCTCTAGGAAGATATGTGATGCCTAAGATCTATGGGCTTGTTGCAGATATTATGGGAATAAGATTTGAAGAAGTTGCTGAGATCTTTAAGAACAAGCATTTAGAAAGAATCAGAGTAGGGAGCCCTAGAGCTTATGATTGGGATGATATACTATATGAGGTTATAGGGAGTCGTAATAGGATTTCTACAAACTTCCTGGAAGAGCTTAGAAGGGTCTGCCATAAAGCTGTGATCCTGGATGAAGCCCCAGAGATCCTTAAGAGGTTAAGGGAAAAGGGGTTCTATCTAGTGCTATCTACAAATGGGCTATGGAAGTACCAGGAATGTGTTTTAAGGGAAACAGGGCTAATAGATCTTTTTGATGAAATTATAACGCCAGATAAAAAGGGTTGTATAAAAAGTTCAAGAGAATTCTATGATATAGCTATTGAGCCTTTAGAGAAGATATCTATAGGGGATAACATAGTATTCGATGTATATTATCCCAAGCTCTATAAGCTTAAAGCTATATATGTTAAGAGATCTGATTATGTGAACGAGGTCTATGGACAGGCTCTCGGCATAAGAATTGATCAAATAGTCCCTGACGCCATAATCTCTTCCCTATCACAACTGCCTAAGGCTCTTGAAGCAATCTTATCAAAGGGGAGTTAAACTCGGTGGATATGAGTTTTGGTAGGGATATAAAAGGTATGGTTAAAGATATTTTAGTTACATCTAGTCATAGGCCTTCTAGAAGGGTTAGATCCTTTATAAATGATCTCGTGAGAACTATAGCTAGGGCTAAGAAGATTAATAGGGGTAAAAAGAGCCTAGATGATCTTGCAGGGATCATGTTTCTGGAGGGCTATAGAACATTAATAGTGGTTAACACATGGAAGGCGAATCCAGGTAGAATGGATATTTATAAGAGAATAGATAAAAGCTTAGTTAGAATAGGCTATATCGTAATTAGATCTATAAAGTTAAGTAGAGAGCAAAGGCTATCCACATGCTCTATCAGATCCCCTAAGATAGTATCTGATAAATGTTCATCCACTATGTGTGAGACCGTTAAAGAGATCTTAAAGGAGGTGCTGGAGATAGGGGATAAGCTAGAAGGTGGGGAGACAGAGGATGGGATGATCCATATAGAAGGTGGGGATGGTATGATATATATATGGTTTTCTAAGAATGGAAAGAGGTGTGGGCCAAGAATTGGGATCCGATCAGCGGTTAGAACATATAAAGAGGGTTCATAAGGCTTTGATAGAGATAGCTGGGCAAGGGAAGATGTTGAGAGCAGTATGCGAGGCTATATCGCTTGAAATAAGATCTCCTCCTAATCCAGATAGAGTATATGCTAGGTCATCCTGTTCGGACAACTTACTTGTAATCGAGATATATGCTCAAGATATCTCGAGTCTGAGGGCCGCACTTAACTCTTATCTATATTTATTACACGCGTCAATGAGATCTTTGGAGTTGCTGTCCAACCGCTAATATCTCGGGATAAACACTATCCTCTAGGTTGGGACATGCTATAGATGCTGGTTTTCAAGATATTCTTGTAGATATATATTCAATCAGATCTGTGATCATCACATTAGCGGTTCTCCACGCCGGCCCGGCCGGTCCTATAAGCGTTATCCTATCTCCCTCAAGATCTATGGTTAAACCATTATAATTACCGGTAATATGTGCTAAAGGATCATCGGGTCCGAGGATCTCTGGGGAAACCCTCAGCTCCTTTCTATATATATCTGCATATGCCACATATTTCACAGCGCCTCCCTCCCTCCGAGCTTTTCTAACATCATCTTCCGAGATCTCGGTGAGAGATCTTCTTCTAACCTCGTTGAGATCTGTGTTTAGACCTGCCTCATTGGCTAATATAGCTAGCTTTGCTGCTGCATCTACACCTTCAACATCTATCCTGGGATCGGGTTCAGCAAGTTTCTCCTCTATCGCCCTTCCTATGGCCTCCCTATATCCCAGACCCTTTTCAACAAGGCTTAATATATAGTTGGTTGTAGCATTTAATACACCCCTTATAACCCTTATCTCCCTCCCCCTAACACCCCTTATAACATCTATTGCAGGGGTGCCAGCCATAACTGTAGCCCTATAGCCTATATATACGTTTTTCTTCTTTGCATTATTGATTAGCTCAGAGTATTTCAGTGCAAGACCTGTTTTATCAGCTGTTACAACATTTATCCCCCTTTCTATAAGCCCTTTATATATGGAGATGTTAGGCTCTCCACTATCATATGATGGGGGAATAGCTATTAGAACGATATCTGGCATCAACCCATCTATGATCCTCCAGAAATCACCTAGAGGCCTTAGAAAACCTCTATCTCTGGCCTCATATCTCATAGCATATTCCAGAACCCTCTCCCTCCAATCCCCTCCAAACTCTATATACCCCTTAGATGTAGCTATAAGAGCTAGGGTTATTTTATACCCAGTATATTTAGCGATATATTCAGCCCTTCTAGAGAGAGCCTTGGCAAGCTCTCTACCAACATTCCCGAAACCCAGTAGAGCTGTTCTAACCTCCTTCATAGCACATCGATTGATAATATCGAAAGAGAAAATATATAGAGATAACTGCTAGTGAGAAAGCTAGCCAGCACTATAGCTCTGAGAATCACTCTTTTATCGCTGGTTACCATCGTTATCTTGAGGCTTTTTTAAACCTCTAGAAGGAGCGAGCTTCTAGTTCTAAACTCCCCTCCGCTTAGAGGACGAGGCTTTCAGCTGTAAATCTTATAAAAAGTTAAAATACCCTATCTAAGATCTATTGCATCTCTATCATGATCAGGGGGATAGATTTTCACTAGAATAGCTATCGGATATGCTGGGGATGCTAGCACAGCTTCCCCTATATCTAGTGCTGGTAAGATCTCCTCTAATTCCCGCGGCATTACAGTAGACTCTCTAACGATCTTTCTATCTATATCTGATTTAATGCTATGAATAATTTTTGTATTTGTGTTTTTAAGAGAATCTTCTCCTAAACTGCTTGGGGACTGAGATATAATTGCTATCCCTAGGTTCCACTTTCTAGTCTCTGAGAGCATATTCCTTATCACAGATGCTCCCTCACTTCTCTTAAATATATGGTGGGCCTCATCTACTATTACAAGTTTTTTCTCACTCATGAAATCTCTATTCTCTTTTGAAAGAATCTCTAGTATCTTTAATACTGATAGGGATGTGAGGGCTTTTATCGTTTCTCTATCTATAGTCGAAAGATCCATTATGGTGAAGCTTGATGCAAAGATCTCATTTATATCTATTCTCCCCTCATTCTCAAATGATTCTTCGAGAAACGGCTGTATCTTCCTTAGAAGAGAGAACTTTGTTTCGGAGATCCATCTAGCATCTTCTCTATAGACTTCTATATAGCTAGCTATCTTCTCAAATATATTACCCTTAATATTTGTAGCATCCTTTATAGATCTTATTACTGTTGAGAGTAGATGACTCTGAGCTGGTGATAGTTCTAAAACGCTTTCAAGGATTTCGAGGAGAAGTGAGGATCTGGTAGCTAGTTTCTCGAGCATAGAGGCTACTAGGGAAGTATTAACAGCTATATATTTATACTCGCTATATCCTCCAATGAGATCTCTATACTCGCCATGCCAGTCAAGTATTATAACTCTAACACCCTTCCTTCTAGATCTAATGGCTAGGGATGCTGCAGTAGTCGATTTACCAGATCCTGTTGAGCCGAATATCGCTATATGTCTTACAATACTCTCAACCGGTATATATATCCTCTGCTTAACCCGAGACCTCGTGGTTTCCCCAATGGGGATGCCATCAGCTATGTGTTGAACCCTCGGTAGAGGGAGATCTTCTGTGTGGAGCGAAAATTCATCGGTGAAGAAGCTGTTTAGGGAGAGCAGCTCTCCACCATATTTTCTGTGGATCATGAGGGTGTTTATAAGCTCCTTTTGAGATAGCTCTCGGGTTCTAATGATTCTATTCGAGATAGCCTCCAGCATAGAGGATGCAAGCCTACATATCAATCCTGATTCCGGCTTTCTATCTAAGCATATAACTACTGTGCCTCCTAAGTACTTAGTAATCCTGGTTATAATATATATTTGTGATGATCTAGAGATCTTTTCCCTTATCATCTGAACCATATTCCTAATAGCCTTTTCAGCAGACTCCTGGAGATCCTCTTTAGCCTTCTTACCATCAAGCCTTACTAATACTTCGAAACCAGATACATATAGATCTTCCCCCTCTAAAGAGATTCTATAGACGCCTCTCTCAACTGCTGTGTCGGAGATCCTATTTTTAAAGATTCTATGAAGCATCTTCACCAGCTCTCCTTAGATACTCAGAGATCATATGATCTACGTTCGTAAGCTCCCTCGAGAGATCTTCTATAACAGATATCCTCGCTATCAAACTCCTGGCGCTCTCCACAGCACATTTGATCCTCCTAATATGAACTCTACTTAATCCAAAGAACTTCGAAACCTGACTATATATGATCGGATCGTTTAGCGCTACTTTTGCAGCGATATATGCAGCGGCAACCTTCCCCCTAGTTGTTCTAGAATATAGACTTGGATAGTCCCTCAGTATGTCGAGAACCTTTCTAAGGACAGGGCTTCTATCGAGTAGACTTTCTACAAGATTATCCTTAACATGTGTGAAAAGCCTGTAAAATCCAGATCTATTTGCAATGCCTATTATAACATCATCCCTTACAACCACACCTTTTCTAAGCCTTCTAGCCCCGATAACCCTTTTATAGGTTTTATATATATGTCCAATATTTATTGATGCCTTGGTTATCCTGGATCTTCTATCCTCTCCCTCAGCTATATCTCTAGCTTTTCTAAGCCTTTTAATAGCCTCGGTTTCACTCTCATATATAACCTCAAGTACAGATCCGCAGCTACTGCATACCATATAGCCTCGGTGTATATCATATACCACTTCTCTAGATCCGCAGTATATGCATGATGACACATAGATCCCTATAGATCCTAGTGTAGGTAATACTACATCTCCCTTTTCATCAGATCCTTATCCACCCCGGCTCTCCCAGGGGGATGGGTGAAAATATATGGACATCTGATCTAAAAGATCTTGATTTACTTGAGATAAAGATCTAGTAATCTAGGATTCAGCTCTACAGCGCATTGGAACTCATCTGGAATTACATATATAAATGGAATCACATCCTTTATCGAGCTAAGCCCAGAAAGCACCATTGAAAGCCTGTAAAGCCCTATACCAACACCCCCAGTTGGTGGGAGCCCATATTCAAGGCTTCTAACATAGTCTTTATCCATTGGGTGGGCCTCTAAATCTGCTCTACCAGATCTCTTTCTAAGCTCCTCTTCTTCCTTGAAGAAGTAATATTGAAGAACAGGGTTGTTGAGCTCTGAGTATCCATTGCCTATCTCTAAACCCTTAATAAATAGCTCGAATCTCTCGCTATATCTAGGATCGCCTCTATATGGTCTAGCTAGTGGGGAGATATCTCTTGGATATAGTGTGACGAAGGTTGGGTTCTCTATCTTAGGCTGTGCAACTTTTTCAAATATCTTCTCTAAGATCTTCCCCTTTCTAGGATCTGTTGTCTCGAGACCAAGGGATCTTGCGATCTCCAGTATCTCATCCTCACCCCTACCCTTAATATTTATCTTCCCATACTGCTCTATAGCGTCTTCAAGCGAGATCCTCCTCCAAGGCCTTCTAAAGTCGAGGATATATGTCTCTTTATCTCCCTTCACCTCAACCACATAGTCTCCATAAACACTTCTAACAGACTCCGATATGAGCTCCTCAACAAGTGCCATGATATCATTCCAATCAGCAAAAGCCTGGTAGATCTCTAGCTGTACAAACTCAGGATAGTGGGTTGCATCTATATCCTCATTTCTAAAACATACAGAGATCTCATAGACTCTGAAGAGCCCTGCAACAACCAACCTTTTTAGATATGTCTCAGGTGCTATGCTTAAATATGCCTCCCTTTTAAGAGCCTCTATTCTAGTTACGAAGGGTTTTGCGAGTGCTCCTCCATATATGGGTTGGAGCTTTGGTGTATGAACCTCTATAAAGCCCTTATCATTCAAGATCTTCCTCATATTATATTCTAGCCTATATAGATTAATTATACTCTGTCTAACCCTAGAGTTAAGCATTATATCTAAATACCTCTCCCTATACCTCTGCTCAGGATCTTTGATACCGAATTCGTGAAAGGGTATTGGTCTCCATGAGATAGAGAGTATCTCTATACTCTCGGCCAGCACAGAGACCTCTCCTGCCTTAGTTCTTATAACCCTGCCCTTTACACCGATTATATCGCCCTTATCTATGAGCTCTAATAACTCGAGATCTTCTTTCCTAATCACATCACTTCGAACAACCACTTGGATCTTGCCTGTATTGTCATAAAGATCTATGAATGTTATTTTACCATGCCTCCTTATATGCCAGATCCTGCCAGCAACAGAGACTATATCGCTACTCTCCTCACCAGGCTTTAACCAGCTATATTTAACAGCTATCTCAGAAGCAAAAGCAGATACCTCATATCTATATGACACGAGGTAGGGGTCTCTCCCCAGCTCCCTGAGCCTCTTTATCTTTTCCTCAACCTCCTCAGCCCACATTCGCAACATCCTAAGATATCCTAGCAATAGCGTTAAATAAATGACCTAGCCTTATCACCATATTATAGCTTGTCCAGCTGCTCATAGATCTGTCTTACTATTGCTTCACCAAAGCCTCTTAGGCTGAGAAGCCTCTTGGGATCTATTCTTCTAAGATCATCTATACTTCTTATACCATGATTATATAGTATCCTCGCCCTAACCCTCCCAATCCCTCTAAGCTTTATCAAGGGTATTAACTCCTCCTTAACCCCATTCTCTATCCTTATTGAGAGCTTCTCAAGTACCCTTGAGTGGTGCTTTACCTTGGGTATAACTGCTGATATTGCGGAGAGCGCATATGAGATCCATGTTGCGGTCTCAACAACCACTCTTAGATCTCCTGGCATTATACCTAGCTTCTCAACTATTTGGTCTTCGCTCTCCTCATCTATCCACGCCTTTAGAATCTTTGCGTATTTATAGGCTATTAACCACTCATCCTCGAAAAGATCTTCTTTATGGGGTGGAGGTATATAGCCTTGGTCTAATGCCTTTAATGCTTCCTCCTCATAGTCTCTATACCCTCCTCTTCTGCTTACGCTTCTAAGAAAATCAGGTGTGTATGAGATTATATGGAGATACCATAGATCATCTGCTATGTCTTCTCTAGTAGCTAGAAGATCTAGAGCTCTTTTAGCAGAGAGCGGATCTAGATATTGCTTCGCCACCATCAACCCTAGCTGTGTTGGGATCAAAATCTCCTCCTTGATCCTTATCATGCCCCAGCTATCAAGATCACCAAGGATCCTCTTAACAGTATTGTCTGCTAGCCTCCCCCCTCTATATCCATAGAATGTGAGGGAGAAGATATCCATCAGCTCTTCTCTATTCCTTGCATAGCCAGATGCTATTAAGGATAGTATATGTATCCTTAGGCTTCTCTCGCTAGAGAGGGAGGAATAGATCTCCTCTGGAGATCCATATATGTATCTCTCTGCCTCCCTCCTACTTCTATCAGCTATAATCACCTCCCCATATGGATCGTATTGCGGTCTCCCAGCCCTTCCAGCCATCTGCTTATACTCCATTATAGATATATCCTCATATTCTCCATCAGAGTATCTCCTCGTATATACAATAACTCTTCTCGCAGGGAGATTAACGCCGGCAGCGAGTGTTGGTGTTGCCACTACAACCTTTAGAATCTTCTCTCTAAAACCCCTCTCAACAACAGATCTAGATCCTAGCGAAAGCCCTGCATGGTGATAGGCAACTCCCTTCAATATTAAAGGAGCCAGCGATTCATATTCGATCTTAGCAGATGCTCTTTCCCTCAACTCCTCTACAAGCTTTAAAGCCTTGCTATTATCCTTAGCAATATATTGGCCTAATAAGCCGAGCCTCTCCGCAATACTTCTAGCCATAGCCTCAGCTTCTCTTCTAGAGTGTCTGAAGATCAGGAGCTGTTGATCCTCGAGATAGGCTTTAGAGACCATATAGCTTATTAGATCTCCCTTTACATTCTCAACCCTTTTATCCTCATAATATATGGTTCCAGTAGATCTATCGTAGAAGCCTTGGATCAGGGGTACAGGTCTCCAGCTGCAGTTAATTAGCTCACCTTTTATCCATCCAGAGAGATCTTCTGGGTTGCCTATGGTAGCGCTTAACCCTATTATCTGGATACCCAGCCTCATAGCCCTTGCAATGATCATCTCGATCACAGGCCCCCTTTCTGGATCCCCAATCTCGTGGATTTCATCTATAACTAAAACCCTAACCCTAGATAGCCATTTAGGCCTATGCCTTAGTATAGAATCGAGCCTCTCATAGGTGGTTATAATTATGTCATAGGATCCCAACTCATCACCGGATCTATCATAATCGCCAGTACTAATTCCAACCCTTAGACCTAAAACCTCCTCCCAATCCTTAAACTCTAGATATTTCTCATTTGCAAGAGCCTTTAGAGGACACGTATATATTCCGATCCCACCTAATAGGTATGAGTTTACAAGGGCTATCTCTGCTATTAGCGTTTTTCCACTTGCAGTTGGTGCAGAAACAACTAGGTTTTTCCCTTGGAGAAGCCCCCTTCTAATGGCTTCAGCCTGTGGGGGTGTTAAGCTTTTATACCCTCTTTTAATGAGTCTAGATTTGATCTTCTCTGGAAGATCTACAAGCTCGATCGGTACAGGATTATCTGGACAGCCTCTTATAATACTCACCTATCTAGAGATCTCCTCATAAGCTCCTTTAAAATATCCCTTCTAACCCTACACTCCTCCGATATAATCTTGAATAGCGTAGCTATGGGAAACCGATCTTCTGTATCCTCTAGCTTTCCAAGTATATCATGTGCTTCAAGTACTATCTTCTCCATCTCCTCTATACTTTCCACAGCTGTAAGTATCTCTCTTAGTTCGCTTGAATCTCTAACCTTCTTATATATTTCAGCCACATCTCCCAAGATCCTCATACTTTCACTAGTGATTTCCTTGAGCTCAGCTGGGCTTAGCATCTTCTCAATTAAACTTGCTTCATAATATGTTAGAGATACATACTCCGCATGTTTAGCACATAGATCTGCGATATATCTTAATAGCAACTTCCAATTTGGAGGTGATATATGTGATGCTCTATAATATAGATCTGCGAGTATTCTTTCAAGGCTTTGTAGCGCATCGAGCATGATGGCTATATTATGCTCAATCCCACCAAATCTAGCTATTTCCTCCATGCTCTACATCTAAATATGTATTAAGATATACGGGGGTTAAAAACTATCCACCTAAGAGTATAGTTTGAGGTATCTAATTAGCAGGGCTAAGATACTCGGTTTCTCATTTGGTGTTTAAAATATAAGCTTAGAAATAGAGTTGATATGGTTGGTGAGAATATGAAGAGGTATGAGCTCCCCCCACTCCCATACTCATATAATGCCCTCGAGCCATACATAATTGAAGAGATCATGAGGCTCCACCACACAAGGCATCACCAGTCATATGTTAACGGTGCAAATGCAGCTCTCGAGAAAATTGAGAAGCATATGAAGGGAGAGATCCAGGTAGATATAAGGGCGGTGCTGAGAGACTTCAGCTTTAACTATGGTGGGCATATAATGCACACAATATTCTGGCCAAACATGGCTCCCCCAGGGAAGGGTGGTGGGAAGCCTGGGGGTGTTACAGCAGATCTTATAAACAAGACATTTGGGAGCTTTGAGAAGTTCAAAGATCTATTCTCAGCAGCTGCTAAAAACGTCGAGGGTGTTGGGTGGGCTGTACTTGCGCTAGATCCTCTAACAGAGGAGCTCAGGATCTACCAGGTGGAGAAGCATAACCTACTAATCACATCTGGAGCCATACCAGTTCTAGTGCTAGATGTGTGGGAGCATGCATATTATCTTCAATATAAAAATGACAGGGGTTCCTATGTGGATAACTGGTGGAATGTAGTCAACTGGGATGATGTAGAGAGAAGAGTTAGATCAGCTCAGAATCATGGAAAAGCCTCACTGGGTCTATAGATTTTTTATAGCCAGCTGCTATCTCTGATCTCACAATCATTTCACCTTACAACTATAAGCCCTTCTCTAGGGTAGGGAGGAGATCAGATATAAGGGAGTATCCCGAGAAACGTCT
Organism: Sulfolobales archaeon; assembly: GCA_038897115.1. Lineage (NCBI taxonomy): Archaea > Thermoproteati > Thermoproteota > Thermoprotei > Sulfolobales > Sulfolobales archaeon. Next base: position 13,504 of record JAWAXC010000006.1, read on the forward strand.
TAGCAAGTGAGGATTATGAATATTATTAATCCATCAACCTCTGAAGTTGTTCTTCAGCTAATTCAAGATCTATATATTTTTCTAGTGATTAGTTTCTATGTGAGGGAAGGTAGTGGGTTTGGGATTAGATTGTATTAGATTGTATTGTATCGTTGTTAGGGTTAAAGGTAGAGGTTGCTATATTGCTGGAAATGTAGGTGTTGAATAATGTCTATAGATGGGGGGAAGGACATTGGATAGGCAGCATCACTCTATAAATATTTGTGAGGGCTATTATCTAGAACTTATAGATGGTAGTATATGGGCTGTGAAAGGTTGTTGTCATGATGGCGAGAGGATTGCTGCAGTTCCTAGGCTTGTTGGGGGGAAGAAATATAAAGGATATGGCGAGGCCATGGACATCGCTGCTAGGATATATAGATCCTATTTCGTAAGGCCTCCTTTTACAGCAAGGGAGATCCCCATGATCCCTCTGAGGGATGTTAAAAGGGTCATATCACCTTCTAAAATACCTATGTGTAGTAGTTATACAGATCTACATGGGATTGCTAGGGAGATTATCAGGATCCTCGATTCAGCAACTGGTAAGTCATGGTTAATAACTGGGAGCCTCCTATATTGTGCTCCAGATGATATGTCTGATATAGATGTTATCACATATGATGCAGATCAAAAAGATCTTCGAGTTATTTTTAAGCTAATAGAACAGGGGATCTTTAGGAAACCCTCATACTATGAAGCGCTTAAAGAAGCCTTAGAATCAATTGAAGGTGTTGATATCCAGCTAAGGATCTCTAAGATCCTTAATGGTATAAATACTCTATATTATAATGGTAAAAGGGTGACTATCCAGCTTGTCAGATGTGATCCTATTAAAATGTCTAAAATCTGCTCTGAGAAGATCTCTAGCACCAGCTATGCCGCTATATTAAGGGTAAAGGATCGTTATGATGGCTATAGCTCACCCTATCTCTATTCCCTAGAGGTTATGAAGGTCTTCAGAGGACCCCTTTCAATGGGTGAGGAGCTATATGCATACTCACATAGAGTAAGATATGCATCACTAGCTAGAGGTGATGAAATTGCGTGCAGCGGGGTCGTCGAGATCGGTGTTGATGGGACTAAATATATAAATTTAGATCTTGGCCTATGCTCTAAAGAATATCTAGATCTTATGTAAGATGTTTGTTATAATATGGGATATAATTAAAGAGTTTTGAAGAATTTACCGAGGATTTATATATATGCTTTATGGATAAGCTTATATAGAAGCCATACAACTATGATTTGGTGGCTATAGTGGCAGCCTATGGGATCCCGGTTCTCATATTAAAGGAGGGGACACAGAGAACAGTTGGTAGACAGGCTCTGAGGAGCAATATTCTAGCGGCTAGAGCACTTGGAGAGGTTCTGAAGACTAGCTTAGGGCCTAGGGGTCTTGATAAGATGCTTGTTGATAGCTTTGGAGATGTTACAGTAACCAACGATGGTGCGACCATTGTAAAGGAGATGGAGATACAGCATCCAGCAGCTAAGCTCCTGGTTGAAACTGCAAAGGCTGTTGATGCAGAGGTTGGAGATGGAACCACCTCTGTAGTTGTTCTTGCTAGTGCCCTTCTTGAGAAGGCTGAAAGGCTTCTAGATCAGAATATACATCCTACAATAATAATTGAGGGGTATAAGAAGGCTCTAGATCATGCGCTTAGGATTTTAGATGAAATAGCTATTAAGGTTCCTATAAGCGATATAGAGACTCCAGAGGGGTTTGCAAAGTCTAAGGAAGAGCTTAAGAAGGTTCTCAACTCTATTCTGGCTAGTAAATATATAGCTACACCAGATGTTATAGATAAGCTGATTGACATGACTGTAGAGGCAGCATTGATCGCTACTGAGAAGAGGGGCGAGAGATATGAGGTGGTTTTAGATAATGTTAAAATAGAGAAGAAGAAGGGAGGATCGCTCTTAGATTCAAGGCTCATAAGAGGTGTTGTGCTGGACAAAGAGGTTGTTCATCCCGGGATGCCTAAGAGGGTTACCAATGCTAGGATAGCCCTTCTAGATGCTCCTCTAGAGATAGAGAAGCCAGAGATCACAGCTAAGATCAGCATAACCTCTCCAGAGCAGATAAAGGCATTCCTAGATGAAGAGGCTAAGATGTTGAAGGATATGGTGGATAAGATAGCTGCTGTGGGAGCTAATGTTGTGATCTGTCAGAAGGGTATAGATGATGTTGCACAGCACTTCCTAGCTAAGAAGGGTATTCTAGCTGTTAGGAGGGTTAAGAGGAGTGATATGGAGAAGCTCGAGAGAGCAACTGGTGGGAGGATAGTGACTAGTATAAGGGATCTTACAGAGAAGGATCTAGGATATGCCGAGCTCGTAGAAGAGAGAAAGGTTGGTAACGACAAGATGGTATTTGTAGAGGGGGCTAAGAACCCGAAGGCTGTAACAATACTGCTTAGAGGAGCAAATGACATGATATTAGATGAGACAGAGAGAAGCCTGAACGATGGTCTACATGCTGTGAGAAATATCATTAGAGAGCCAAAGATCGTGGCTGGAGGCGGTGCGGTTGAGGTGGAGCTTGCCCTGAGACTTAGGAAAGTTGCTGAGAGTGTTAGTGGGAAAGAGCAGCTTGCATTCCAGGCATTTGCAGATGCTGTAGAAGAGATCGCGGCAATACTAGCAAGTACTGCGGGTATGGATGTGCTTGATACAATAATGAACCTCAGAAAAGCCCATGCAGAAGGAAAGATACTAGCAGGAATAGATGTGCTAAATGCAAAGATCCTAGATGATATGACAAAAATAAACGTAATAGACCCAGTGCTTGTTAAGAAGCAGGTGTTAAAAGCAGCTGTTGAGGCAGCAACATCCCTCCTAAAGATAGATGATGTGATAGGAGCTGCTCCAAAGAAGGAGGAGAAGAAGGGAGAGGAGAAGAAAGGTAAAGGAGAAGAAGAGACAAAGACCCCCGAGCTAGACTAAAATAGGTATTTATATCCCTACCAATGAGATTCGATCATTATTAGATCATTGGTTTTATTTTTAGCCTTTTTATATCCTAACCTCTCTGTTTTTAAAGCATGCCTTAGATCTATATCTCCGCCTCAGTAAGCGGTATAAGCTCTTCCTCACCATTGGGATATCTTCTTCGAATAACCATAGGTAGCACCTTTCTCCGTATCTCCTCCTTAGCTATCTCAATAGGATCTCTGATTCCGAGCTCCTCGATATCTATAAGGGGTGGGGCTCCTAATGAGAGTTGGAGAGCTCTAGCAGCTACTGCTCTAGCATATTCATATCTAGTGAGCTTTTTACCTCTAGCCCTATATACTGGGATCATTGTTATAAACTGCTCTGCAGAGCCCAATTAATCCATCCAGAGATTCACTATTTCTTAGAAGCCCTATAATTTTTAATAGCAGATCGAGATTTCAGGTTTATATGAGGAATTAATATTAAGCTTCTCTTCTAGATACTTTGCGAATTTCCTAGCATTATCACCACTTCTATATGCATCTACAATCACATATCTAGGTCTAGCTCTATCTATATATGTTATTAGATCCTCGAAATCTGAGTGTCCACTATATGAGAAGATATATGTATTCCTATCTATCATCCTATATAGCTCCCTCTCCCACCCGCTTAGATATACCACAGTATGTCTATACCCATTATTACTAAATATATTGTTGGGCTTCTTAGAGGACGTATGTGTGAAATATATATACCAGCCCTGCTTAACGATCTCCTCGGCTTCTTTAGTGCCCTCTAAAAATAGATCACCGATTTTAACACCATATTTCTCAGCCACCTTCGATATCCTATACACCTTATTCCCAGCTATATATGGAGCAGCGATCCCGTATCTCCTTAGTATCTCCATAACCTCTTGCTGCTTACCATAGTAAGCTTTTATAATGATCGGACCTCTAGATAGCAGCTCACTCACAAAGTCCGCTAATAGCTCATCAATGATATCCTTATAAGGCCTAACATACTCTGGAGAGCCATATGTTGCTTCTGTAACCACTATATCGCTCTCACGAATCTCGGTTCCCGATATAGGATCCTTAAAGTCACCGGTATATACAGCGGAGAAGCCTGTCTCGGAAACAAAATACGCCTGGATCGAGCCTATTATATGCTTACTCCTAAGGATTTCAAGTGTACCATCTTCCAAGCGGATCTCATCTCCATATTCAGCCTTATACATCTTGTTACTTGGTATATCTATACCTAGGATACTCATTATCTCTAAGGTTGCTGGGTGTGCGATGATCTTGGGACTGCTCTTTATCGACTCCCCAATATCGAGCATATGATCTGAATGAGCATGTGTCACAACCCTTATCCTATGCGCCTCATGCCCATCTATAGATAAGCTCTTACCCAGAAGCACAGCCCCCCTGCAGGTTATAGTTGCACCAACTATCTCCAAGATCTCTAACCCCAGGTTATATCAGCTCTACACATCCTCCCACATCGAATATGGGCTTGCACCCCCTTGTGAGTAAATATCTTACTTAAACATATCTTTAAAATATAATCATAGTGAGTATTCACCAAGGATCCTGACCCAGATAAGGTTGGATTTCGGAGGCTTAAAAGTTCAACCTCATCATAAGGGGTTTATGATCGCTTTAACGTATTACAACACTTACAAGCTTAATCCCATAGGGATAAAAGGATTAATGCTTATGATCATCTGAGCTAATGCTCTCCTAAGCCCTAGTTGCGGGTATCTTTCTCTCAATTGCTTTACATCTCTATCACGTATTTAAAGGAGGGTTTTCTCTCTTATTATTGGTTGGTTATGTGAAGCAGATTGGGAGAGAACTACTAAGAGGCGGATCACTACCCGATGTCCCCGAAGCTATATATAGGTGGGCTTGCCCTAACTGTGGATTATCATCACCCACCAATCGTCTAGCAGCAGGGATTCCATGTGAAAGATGTATTGATGCCTCATACATTAGAAGACTTCCTATAACAAGTTCTATTGAGGAGCTCCATAGATGGGTTTATAGTGTTTTAAAGGAGAAGGGTAGGCTCGAGAAAAGATCTGTGATAAGCTATGAATCACTCATTAAGGTTGAGGATAGCGTTGATAAGTTTTCAGAGCTATTTAGAAAATGCATCGGCAGGGATCCCTGGAGTCTTCAGAAGATGTGGGCTAAGAGAGTTATAACTGGTTCTAGCTTCGCCTTAATAGCCCCCACAGGTGTTGGAAAAACAACCTTTGGGATCATAATGGCGATCTTCTTAGCTCTAGAGAGAAACTGGAGATCAGTAATTATTGTTCCTACAATACCACTAGCAGATCAGCTATATAAGAGAGCCAATGAGTATCTGGATAAGGCTTCTCTAGGAAAGGCTGTTAGGGTTGAGGTTTACCATAGCAGGATCCCGCAGCAAGAGCGTAAGGAGGTTATTGAGAGACTCTCTAGAGGAGAATTCGATATATTGATCACAACATCGGCATTCTTTAGAAATGAGGATAACACATCCCTGATAAAGGGGAAGATAAACTTCTTCTTCGTAGATGATGTAGACTCCATACTTAGAGGCGGGAAGATATTGGATCATGTTCTATATACCATGGGTATAGAGAGGGATGTAGTTGAGAAGGCCCTAACTATAGTGGATCTCAAGGCTAAGGCTGCTTTTAAAGAGGATAGTGGGGAGATTCTAGCAAAGATCTCAGATCTTAAAAAGGATATAGAGAAATCCAGGAGAAAAGATCTAGTACTGGTTATAAGCAGCGCTACAGGTAGAGCACGGGGAAGGAGGATAAAGATCCTTAGAGAGATATTTGGCTTTGAGATAGGGGCTAGATATGATGTAATTAGAAACGTAGCAGATCTATACTATGTGGCCGGAGATAAGGAAGATCTCGTAGATATAGCGTCTAAACTAGTTAAAAAGCTAGGATCTGGTGGGATTATATATGTACCTAAGGATCTAGGTATAGAATATGCTGAGAAAATATCAGAGATACTCTCGAAAAGAACGGGTTTACGCGTTGCACCTCTAACGAGTAGGAATGTGAAGACAATAGATGGATTTGCAAATAGAGAGATCGATGTTGTGGTTGGTGTATCAACATATTACGGTGTTGCAGTAAGAGGAATCGATCTTCCTGACGTGATTAGATATGCTATATTCCTCGAAGCACCTAGACATAGAATAGCTCTTGATATAAAAGAGATAGAGATCCAGGATATACCGAGGATCCTAGAGTTAGCAATCGACATTATAGAGGATAGTAATAAGAAGGAAGAGCTCACAACAACGCTTAACAAAGTGTTAAAGATTCTGAGGAGAAGCTCTCCAACATATCTCAAGGAAGCATTTGAGAAGGCTAGAAGGGGAGAAACTTCAAGCTGGGCAGAGAGGGTTCTTAAAGAGGCTATAGATGCTGTGAACTCTGTGATCTCAGAGCCAGGATTTCTTTCTAAGCTAGAGAGAAATCCATATACAAAGGTTGAGAGGGTAGGAGATAGAATATATGTATATATCCCTGACTGGGCTACATATATACAGGCAAGTGGTAGAACCTCTAGACTATATGTAGGAGGTATTTCAAAGGGTTTATCGATAATTTTGGAGAAAGATCCTAGAATGCTTAGGGGGCTCGAGAGAAGGCTTAAAATTATCTCTGATGAAATCAGTCTTAAAAGGCTTGATGAGGTGAATATAGATGAGATCCTTAGGGAGATCGATCTTGACAGGGATAATATTAGAAAGGCTAGGCAGGGAATTCTACATATATCTCTAGGAGATCGCGTTAAGGAGCTGACAAGAACAGTACTTATCATAGTTGAATCACCTAATAAGGCTAGAACAATAGCTAGCTTCTTTGGCAGGCCAAGCGTTAAGGAGCTAGGAGAGATCAGGGTTTATGAGGCTTCATTAGGTAATCTAACCCTCCTCATCACTGCTAGCGGTGGGCATTTATATGATTTAGCGGTTGATGATCTAGATAACTATCTATATTCAAAACAGAGATCTCTGTATGGGGTTATAGTAGAGAGTGGTAAATATATCCCAATATATACTACGATTAAAAAGTGTAGAAGATGTGGTAATCAATTCACCAATGACTCTTTAGAGGGGGAGCTTAGATGCCCAATATGTGGTTCTAATGATATTAGGGATAGTAGAAGCACTATAGAGGCTCTTAGAAAGGCTGCTCTAGAGGTTGATGAGATCTATATAGCTACTGATCCCGATACTGAGGGTGAGAAGATAGCTTTTGATCTCTATATAGCTTTGAAGCCCTATAACAATAGAATAAAGAGGATAGAGTTCCATGAAGTAACTAGGAGAGCTTTTATCAATGCAATTAATAATCCAAGAGATATAGATCTGAATAGGGTTAGGGCTCAGCTGGTTAGGAGGATAGAGGATCGATGGATAGGATTTATATTATCACAGAAAGTAACAGATCATCTAAAGGAGGAGGAAGAGCTAGATCTCAAATATAGGCTCAGCGCTGGAAGAGTTCAGACACCTGTTCTCGGCTGGGTTGTAACATCTACTAGGGAGCATAAGAAGGGGAAGTACTTTATAGCGAGGCTACAGATAGGTGAGAGAGAGCCACAGTATCTATTGGAAATACCTCTCAGCATGTTTACCAGAAAACCAAATATAGGTGATAAGGTTACAATCCACATAGATGTTGTTGAGAGCCATGTTGAGGAGCTAAGTCCACCGCCTCCCTATACAACTGATACCATGCTTGTAGATATATCGCAGTATCTAAGAATCCCTGCTCCAAGGGTTATGGATATCGCTCAAGATCTATTCGAATTGGGTCTCATAACATATCATAGAACGGATTCCACAAGAGTATCTGATTATGGGATTGAAATAGCTAAATCATATATGACTGAGCTAGGGAAGCTAGATCTTTTAAGGCCTAGAAGATGGGGAGAAGGGGGTGCGCACGAGGCTATAAGACCTACAAGGCCTCTGGATCTTGATATGCTAGGTAGGATGTTGGCTGAGGGGTTGTTAGATATTAGACTTTCAAGGGATCATATGAAGGTATATGATCTAATCTTCAGAAGGTTCATCGCGAGCCAATCTATCCCAGCTAAGGTTAAAGTCTGTATTATAGGTTTCGAGGTAAGGGATAGCTCGGGCACGATAGCTCAGGTGACCTCTAAAGAGATATGCGATATAGTTGAGAAAGGGTTTATGGAGTTCTATAGCCATCAATACAGGCTATTCCCCAAAACCCTTATAGGCCGAGATGTTGAGGTTGTGGTTAGCTCTGAGAACTTTAGAGGTGAGAGGCTATATACACCTGGAGATCTTATTAGGATGATGAAGCATGAGGGAATTGGAAGGCCTAGCACATATGCTAAGATAGTTGACATAATCCTTAGAAGATATATCGTGAAGAGCTTCTTCAAGAAGACAGGGTATCTGGTCTCGAATAAATATGGTAGGAGGGTCTATGACTATCTATCTAAGGAATACAATGCTCTAGTAAATATAGATAGGACTAGGAAGCTGGAGGAGAAGATGGATCAGATCGAGAGGGGTTTAACAGACTATATAGAGGTGCTTAACGAACTATATAATGAGCTCAAAAGCTATAGACTAGTTGAGGGTGGGTAGAATGAGAGGAGTTGGAGAGGATAAGATGATAATAGCTGTCCCCCATATGAGGATAAGATATAAGATGAAGAGGAAAAATCTAGAACGAGTCTATGAGATCCTTACTGCGGCGAAAGAGAGAAGATCACGACTAGTAATACTCCCAACACTATTCCACCTGGGACCTGTGCTTGATAGCATTGGGGATGTAGATCCTAGGAAGCATTTTAAGAAAACATATGCGGAGAAGATCCCTGGAAGCACTACAGAGATTCTAAAACACTACTCAGAGAGAACAGGTATCCCTATATTAACAGGGCCTATAATAGAGAGGGCAGGTCCTAGACTATATAGCACATCGATCTTTATAACACCTAATAGAGGTGTTGTTGCAAAATATAGGAAAATAGCTCTTGGCCCGCTAGATCTTGGGTTGATATCGTCTGGAAGCGAGCTAGGGGTCATAGATGTGGGGATCACTATAGGTATTATGTGTGAAGAAGATCTCCTAGCACCTGAGATAGCACACGCACTAGCTATAGCGGGATCAGAGATAATAATAACTTTCATGAGGCTCAATGAGGAATTTAAGAACTATAGAAGCCTATTAATAGCAAGATCGATTGAAAACTCAGTCCCAGTAATCGGGGTTGGGGGTATCGTATCCTCTAATAGCCATGACTACTTTGAGGTTCCAACAATCATAGTAGATCCTAAGGAGGGTGTAAAGGAGGAGATGAAGGGATTTGAAGAGACAATGTTCTTCCTAGAGGTTGAGAGGCGTGGAACTCCCAAGAGAGATATTAGGAGGGATATAGCTACAGTTAAAAAAGTATATCTCTGGCTAAGGAGGAAAAAACTTTTGGGAATGGAGGTATAACTCTCTATTTCTATTACTATTTACATAGTGATTTGAGGTTTAAATAGAAAGGGTTGGTGAAGCTAACTATATATGAAGGATCTATATATTTAAAGTGATAACTTTATTATCTTCCCCTTCTTATCTCTGTAACCATAATCATCATTTTCGCTATTCTCGGATTTTCTCTCACCATGCATATCCCATAGCTCTCTTCTAAGTAGCTCTCTAATTGCAGCCCTTATAGCCTCACTTCTAGAGGTATATCTACCTGTATTAACAAGCTCTTCTAGACCTTCTAGATAGCTTTCCGGTATTTTAACTGTTATGATCCGCACTTCAACCACCAATTAATGTTTACAATAATTATTTGCTTATAAAAATCTCCCCCTAATATTGGGGTAGCGTTGGATAATAACCTTGTGAAATTTAAGACCTCTAGTATTACTGTTTGGAAGGGTCTAATCATCTATGGCAAGGAAGGTTCATTATCTAGATCTACTGGGCCTGGCTATAAATGGCCTCCTAAGATCTGTTAAGATGGAGAGCTGCAGCGATGCGGGATCAAAGATTCAAAAGTCAAAGATCATAGGGGTTACTCGAGATAATGAGCTTATCGAGACAGAGTGTATTGAGTATCATAGAATTGTTAGAACATGGATCATAATAAAGCACTATGATAGATGGGGTAAATACATGGTGACTGAAGACAAAGTAATAGCGCCAGATATCGATACACAAGAAGATCCTAAAGAACATTAGACTCCCTCTTAGCCTTGACTATGAAGAACTATCAAACACTCACGATCCCTTCTTATAAAACTATAGATAATACATCGGCTTAGGAATTTACCTCAAAACATTCTTATCTTCAATCGACCTATTCTCATTCTAGAGAAGACTTAAGCCTTGTTCGAAGAGAGTTTAATAGCGGTAGAAGTCTTCAAAAGCTTAAAATCCTTTGAGATGATTGAATCCGCTTTTGTAGAATCACCCTAGAGTGATGTTAGGAAGATCGGTGGAGTGGAAGAAATTATGATAAGCCCTAGCGTGGAAGGCTATCCTTAGGGGTTGGTCTTCATTGCAGTTCATCGTGTTTTATATCTCCGCTCGCCCTCATACCTCTTATGCTCTCTCCACACAGCCTACGGGAGTTAACCTCCCATCGGGGACGTGGAGAGCTTCCTCGGGCAGCTTCCTCTCCCCCGCATTGCTCATAGAGTTCATAGCGCCGCCCTCTAGCTAAACAGCCAGCTATAAAACTTATGCACTGGGTTATGTGGAGGGTGTTTAATAGGTATAGGTATATGGTATCTCCATATCTAATAGACTTAAGAAGACTGTGCAAAATTGATATCAATATTTTTATAAATTAACATGAAACCAAAAACAGCAGTTAAGAGCAAAAGGCGCCTTTTATGCCTCATATTTGTTAAATAAAAATCCCTGTGGATCTAGCTCGCTATATAAATATGTTCTAAGGGAAAGCATATCGCCTGGACTAATCTTTATTACTTTACCTTTATCTATATAGAGGATATAGAGTTCATCCACCTTGGCCTTCATGAGATCCTTTATATCTATTGGCGGGTTTTTATAATACTGATTAATAGTCTCCATCAGCTTTATTAATTCATCCACCTGCCTCATAGATGGCGGCTTTAATAGGGAAACCGGTATAGGGGGTATATAGTATATTGGAAATGCTAGGGCAAACACATCGCCTTTGGAACTATATCTAGCAATTTTACTGGCTATTCTGGCTTTTAGATATTCGATCGGATCTATTGAGTGATCTGCTGGCGTAAATCCTGTTTCAATCTCAACCACCAGCTTCTTACCCTCTCTAATAGCAACTACATCGGCTACTAAATCACCAACAGGGGCTTCAACATCGATATCCTCATAGCCGTTTTTAGCTAAATATGAGGCGACGAGGATCTCCATTATGCTATGATTAATAGATATAGATCTCTTACGATTAAGATCATATAACTTCCATGCAAGCCTCAATAGGAGATCTCTCGCCTCACGTGATATATCTCCTAGCTTATCTAAATATATAAAAAGAGAGAGGAAGAGCTCCTGCGATATTTTACAAACACCCATAAGGATCTTAGATGCAAAAATAATAAGAAATAGGTATATGAAGTAATAGAGCACTAACATCTGGATCATAGATCCTAGCTGTAGGAATTCAACAAGGTAATACCAAACAACCCCAATCGATTTTCAGATCTGGCTGGTATATTTTAAAGATTTTTCTTATAAAAGCTCTCCCACAGCTATAGATATAATCTCTACCTATGGAGAGATAGAGCATTGTTTAGGGCTTTATATAATTTTAATGGGTAGTTTAAGGTAGGTGTTGAAGCGCTCTGTTTAAGAGCTTATATAGTTGAGATTATTAGGTATTCTATGTCTTCCCTGTAGAGCTCTCTTCCTGAGCGATCATCAGTGCTTTTGCAATATCTCCACCAGCCCTTTCCAAAATCTCCTTTGCTTTCTCATATGTAATACCTGCCTGTTCGGCAACAAATCTTATATCGTCTTCAGATATACTGATCCCGGTTTCTTCCTTCCTCGCCTCCGCCTCTCTTATTTCCTTTACCTTGGTTCCAATTACTTGGAATATCTTTTGATCCTTTAGAGTCATGATTAGAACCTGGGGATCCTCTATCATTATCTCTCTATCATCGGTTTCTATCAATACAAGCTTCACACCGCGTAACTCCTCAACCTTCAAACCCATTTTTCTAAGCTGTCTCTCCAGATCCCTTGGTAATGGGAACATTCTTTAGAACCCTACCTAATATGGGTTAAAGAGAATATATTAGCTCCAATATACTTCTAAATATGAAGAAGATGAATCAGAAGATACATATTCTAGGTGCAGGAAAAGAAGTTGGTAGAGCTGCTATAGCCATAGAAAAGGCGGGTAGATATATACTTCTAGACTATGGGGTAACTTTTGATGAAAGAGATATACCTATGCTACCACTCACAATACCCCCATCTAGTGTTGATGGAGTGGTGATAACACATGCCCACCTAGATCATGTTGGAGCAGCTCCCCTACTATATATCTCAGCCAAGCCTAGATCCTATATGACGCCAATTACAAGGGATATATCAAGGCTTATGCTATATGACTTCCTGAAACTATCATCATATTACCTACCTTTCGAAGCCAATGAGGTTGAAAAGTTTATGGAGAGCGCTATATCGGTAAAATATAAAGATGAGATCGATGTAGGGGGTTTCAAAGCAGTCTTTAGAGATGCAGGCCATATACCGGGGTCAACGTCTGTTCTCCTAGACACAGGAAGCAAGAGGATCCTCTATACAGGTGATGTGAACACCATAGAAACAAGGCTAGTAGGCCCTGCAGATCTTGCTGGTCTTGATGCTGAGGTTTTGATAATAGAGGCAACATATGGGGATACAGATCATGCTGAGAGGAGTGTTGTAGAAGCTAGATTTATCGAATCCATTAAGGAGGTGGTTGAAGATGGAGGCACGGTTTTGGTCCCAGCATTTAGCCTCAGCAGATCCCAGGAGATTTTATCATTGCTAGCCGAGAAGCTTGATAGCGTTATGGTTAGCTATGATGGGATGATAAGGCCTATTACCGATATTATGTTGAGATATATAAACTATATAAGGAAGCCAGAATTGCTCAAAAAAGCCAACGATATATTTGTCCAGGTTGATGGGTGGAGTATGCGTAGAAAGATATGGAGAGAACCAGGAGTTATAGTAGCTAGTGCTGGCATGCTTAAGGGGGGCCCTGCCCTTTACTATCTAAAGAGGCTTGCAGGGGATAAGAAGTCAGCTATATTCTTAGTAAGCTATCAGGGTAAGAACACCCCTGGCAGAATGATCCTTGAAAAGGGGGTTTTCATGGAAAACGGCCCTAGGGTGGTAGCTAGGGTTGAGTGGTTCGACTTCTCAGCACATGCAGGGAGATCTGGCCTCCTATCTATTGTAAAGGGTATAAAAAGTCTTGAAAAGGTCATAGTGATCCACACGGATCCAGATGTTGGCTCTTCATTCGCTAATAGGGTAAAAGAGGAGCTCGGGGTGGAGGTTATCCTCCCAGGAATAGGAGATGTGATTGAAATATAGCTCTGCTAATATAGATCCCCTAGCTATCCCTTAAACTCGACTAGTATATCGGCAATTGCTCTGCCAACCTCTATAAACCTCTCCCTAAGCACATCTAGCGAGGAGAGCACAGATACACCTTTAACAAGGTTATCGCTAACCACCAAGACACAGGCAGACCTCATACCCCTTAGCCTGGATATGGTGAAAAGCGTTGCACATTCCATTTCAACTGAAAGCACGTTTCTAGAAGCCCATTTAGAGACAAACTCAGGATTCTCAGCATAGAATGCATCAGAGCTATATACTGCACCTATATATACGCGATAACCTCTACTATTTAATAATCTTTTATATATTAAATATGTTAGCTCTATATCGGGTGAAGCTGGGTAGAAACTATCATTACCTATATACATACCCATCGCACCTCCTATAGGATATGCAGCTCCATCGGCAACAACCACATCCCCTATATCTATATGTGACACCAACGCACCCGTGCTTCCCAATCTCACAATATATTTTGCTCCAAGCATATGTAGCTCTTCAAAGACTATTGCAGCCGAAGGACCTCCCACACCATGCGTTGCTATAGTGAGGGGCTCCCCCATATAGAGCCCTGTATATATTAAGAAACCTCTATACTCATTCACAAGCCTTGGCTTTTCAAGTATTGTTGATGATAATACCCTAGCCCTATTAGGATCACCAACAGCTATAACCCTAGGCGATATATCCTCTCTACTAGCTAGAATATGTAGGGGCTTCCTCTCACCCCCCATCGCTTCTCCCAACATCATGTTATATAGGCTCTAATAAGGTAGTGGTGCTTCACTAGACAATATCTTATGCTAATATATTGCCTCTAAGATCTAAAAATATTTAGAGGAAGGAGGGTAGAGTGGGATATCTCCTAGGAGGTTTTGGAAAGGAGATCTCTTCATCTCTATGTGTAAGATGTAAAGGCTATAAGATGCTCTGCGGACTACCAAGATGCCCCTTAATAGTGAGGTTAAGGGCACAGGCAAAGGTATATGTTAAGATTGTTGGAAGAGATGTTGAAGGTTCTACACCTCCAAGTGGTGTTGTTGGTGAGAAGGACTACCCGGTGGTACCTGTGTTAATAGGTATACCACCTGGTGTTATCGGTGATGAGGCCTCTATATATGATTCCCCTGAAAAATGGTGGGGTGTCAAGTCTCTGGAAGATATAATAGAGCTTAGATCAAGTGTTGTAGCAGCATTAATAAAAGCTGATGTTAGGAATTACCAGAGGTTAATAGATCTTGAGATACCCTTTGCAATGGTATCGTCAAAACCAGTTGATACAGAGGCTAGCCTTGCTAGAGCTCCCACCCCTGTAAAGACACTAGATCCTATAATAACACCCCACGGCCTCTTAGCAGTAGCTGATAGGGTTAGGGTAAACAGTAACCCCAGCATACCTAGAAGTGTTGAGAAGATCTATGGTGATGAGTTGAGAGCATCAGAAGCTATATGGGAGTTATATATGGGGGGTGTCTCAATATATACAATACAGAGAGCTCTATCCTTCGGCCTTCTAGGTCTTCCTAGGAATAGAAGGCTTGTCCCCACTAGATGGGCTATAACAGCTGTTGATAGTGTTATATCATCTAAGCTTCTGAGATCTATTAGGACATATAGCTCTGTAAACGATATAGAGCTATACCGAGGAGAATATCTAGGAAACAGGTTTTGGGTTATAATACAGCCAGGTCCATATAGCTTTGAGTGGATAGAGATCTGGCATCCTAACACGATATTTACAGAGGGGGGAAGAGAACCGATTGTTATAAGAAATAGAGAGGGTTTCAGTGGAGAGCCTCTCTTCATGGATGGAGGATACCACGCAGCTAGGTTAGCTGTTCTAGAACATCTTTATAGAAGAGGTAGGAGGGCATCGATAATTGTTGTAAGGGAGATCACACCAAGATACTATGCCAGCGTGGGTAACTGGCACATAAGGGAGACGGTTAGAAGGATTCTGGAAAAATCTCCGGAGAAGGTATCCACAATATCAGAGGCTATATCTACTGTAGAGAGTGAACTGCTAGCAAATATGATCAGGCTGGGAGATAAGGCTCGTGGAAGGCAGCAGACCCTTGATAGATACCTCGGGCCGAAATGATCCTAGTCCATTCTAACTTACTTGTGACAATAGATGTATTCCTAGTAATTCCTTTCCTTTGCTCCAGCTATTTCTCTACTCCTCAGGCTGCTCTGGCTCTTCCTCCTTCTCCACTAGATCTAGGAAGATCTCATAGTATTCTTCCTTCTCCTGCTCCAGCTCTTCAATGCTTCTAGATATACCTCTAGCCTCGCTAATCTTAGATGTTGTTTTAACCCTTAAGCTTCTATCTGTCTCCCTAGATATTGTGTATCCCCTTAAAGCGTCTCCCGACGCCTTTTTCTCATATCCACATTTGCTGCATTTGAGATACACACTCTCCCCTTTCTTAGTTGGCATCATAACTCCTCCGCATTTGGGGCAAAATTCCATCTCGAGATATCACCTCCAAGCTAGAAAAATATAGCGCTAAGGGGCAATATATATTTAACTAGCTTTGGCCTTGCCAGGCTTTATCTTCCTATTAGTTGGCTTATTATAGCCTTCTCAGCTTTTTCTTTCGCTCTATCTATTGATAACACGATCTCGTTATATGTCTCTATCTCCTCCTCTATCTTTGAAGCCTTCCACCTAGCGTATTCTATAAATGCTTTTAGAAGGAGCCTGACTAAGGTGTATTTAGGCCCTTTTATATAGAACTTGGATATTATATCCTCGCCCCAGTATATCGAGTGCCAGAGAGCTTTTCTCATCGCCTCTATATGGGCTCTGGTTAGCTTAAGTCCTTTGATCCCTGACTTTTTATCTACTTTAAGAGCCCCCATAGGCACAAAGATCATTGGCACAACGATGCTCCTATACTTCCTAATTCTATCTAGAAGCTCGACGGTTTTCCACACATCATCCTCCTCCTCGCCTGGAAGTCCAAGTATGAATGTTGCTGCTGGTATAATTCTATGTTCATGCATTATGGCGAAGGCCTCCTCAGCGATCTCTGGGTATTCCTCGACTTTGAAGGGCGCTGCCTTAGCAGGCATTATTATCTTAGCGAGCCTAGGGGATCCTGTTTCAAGGCCCACCTCAACCCCTATATAATCCTGCTCACCTTTGGAAAACACTATATCCATTAGCTTGCTTATTAGCTTATATCTCCTCTGAGCAACAACGATAGCTGCTAGGGAGGCGTGGCTCCAAGCTATTGTCTTATAGTGTTTAAGCGCTAGCTCGTGGAGCTTGATCAAGGGCTCTGGCTCTGGTATCACTCCTTGTGATCCATAGAGGAGAACATCGTCGCTGTGAAGTATTCCATGAACTATTCCATGCCT
Organism: Sulfolobales archaeon; assembly: GCA_038897115.1. Lineage (NCBI taxonomy): Archaea > Thermoproteati > Thermoproteota > Thermoprotei > Sulfolobales > Sulfolobales archaeon. Next base: position 30,503 of record JAWAXC010000006.1, read on the forward strand.
CACATTAACGAGGATCTCCCTCTCTATCTTCTCTAATGGGTAATGCCTAAGGGTTTTAAGAGTAACTGAACAGAAACTACAGCCTCTAGGACATCCCCTCATTATCTCGACGAGCCCGTTAACACTAGGATTCTTTATCTCTGGGATTTCCTCAACATCTGGAGCCATATTAGCTCCAACGAATATATAGTTAGGAACCTCCCTACCCTCCAATAGATCTTTTACGAGGGGGACTATAACCTTCTCAGCCTCCCCATCTAGGACAACATCAACCCCAAACCCCTTCCATAGATCGGGCTCCCAGAACCACTGCCACGCCGCTGGCCCACCAGCAACTATTTTAAGACCCTTCTTCTTAGCCCTCTTTATAGAGGGCCTGCTCATCAGCTTTATAAAGCTTCTCCTGTTAACAGGTTCCTTACCTGTTATAAGCCACCACTCAGAGCTAGGTGGGCCGAATGCGAAGTAATCGTGATGCCCCACCATTAGGATCTTTGCGCTCTCTACATAGCGATCTATATAGTCGGGGTCTATCACAGCAGCGTTAAAACCGCTCTCAAGAAGCTTGGCCTCAACCTTTCTAAGGCCATAGGGAGCTACGAGGGGCCTCCCATATCTATCAACTCTAGGTTTAGGGCAGCAGAGATACATCCATAGAAACTCGGGAAGCCCTACACTTGGGCTTGTAGCCATGAATCCTATGAACTCCTTACCATGGTGATCTGTCATCATAGTCCTATCTGTAGTTATTATTATATCAAAACGATTGCTTCCCATACCGCTCATTAAATCACCTTCTTTCCTAAATATTCCGCAATATCCCTTATAAAGATTTAAATTCGTGATAACGGGGTTATCACAGAGGTGTTATTAATTAGGTATTAGAACTTAACGATCTTCATTAGCATTGAGAGAAGCTTCAGCTATAAAGGAGAAATATTTGTGGTAGGGAACTCATAGGGGGAGATTTTTGAAGGCAGCAATACTAGCTGGGGGATATGGTAAGAGGTTAAGACCTCTTACAGATGATAAGCCTAAACCCCTTATCGAGGTGGGTGGAAAGCCCATCATAGTTTGGCAGATCGAGTGGCTTAAAAGACATGGTATCAAGGATCTAGTGATTCTAGTTGGGTATAAGAAGAACATGATTATAGATGAGCTGGGATCAGGAAGCAGATATGGGGTTAGAATTTCATATGTAGTTGAAGAGGATCCCCTAGGAACCGGTGGGGCTCTAAAGAATGCTGAGCATATATTGAGTAGGGAGGAGATGTTTCTACTGATAAATGGAGATATAATAACCACATTGAATCCTCTCGAGTTAGTTGAAATACTGAGGAAAAATCCCGTAGCTGTTGCATCAATAGCGGTGGTTCCCTTAAGAAGCCCCTATGGAGTTGTTAGGGTCAACGATAGTGGGAATGTGACTAGCTTTATAGAGAAGCCGATAATCCCAGATTATATGATCAATGCTGGTGTATATGCTATGAAGCCCACTATATTTGACTACCTACCAGAGAGGGGCGATATAGAGAGAACATGCTTCCCTAGACTAGCATCTGAAGGGAAGCTCCTGGCAAAGATATATGGGGAAGATGTTTATTGGAGATCGATAGATACTGTAAAGGATATAGAGGAGGTGGGGAACGACATATCGGGAGGTAAGCTAGTCCTCTAGGTGGCTCTAGCTATGTATAGTGTAATCCCGCTAAGTGGGGATCCAGGTATTGGGGAGAGGGTAGCATCACTTCTAGGTGGAGAGGTTGTAAAAGCATTTACAAAGGAACATCCTGATGGCGAGCTATATCTAAGGCTAGAGGGGAGGGTGGGGGGTAAGAGGGTTCTAATAACCCAGTCTATGTACCCCATGCAGGATAGAAAATTCATCGAGCTACTATTAGCGATAGATGCTGCAATCAGAGGTGGAGCCTCCGAGGTGGATCTCTTAATAAGCTATCTAGCATATGCTAGACAGGATAAGGTCTTCTTAGAAGGAGAGCCTGTATCGATAAATGTGATTCTGAGGAGCATAAAAGATCTAGGTGTGAACAGGGTTTTTGTCGTAGAGCCCCACTCAGATATACCAAAGAGAATCTATGGGGAAGGATTCATCGAGATAGATGGTATCACACCCCTTGCCTCGCAGTTTAAAGATGAAGAGGAGCTCGTAGTATTTTCACCAGATATAGGTGGTGTTGAAAGAGCTAAGAGATTAGCATCGAAACTATCAAATGTATATGGTGTATACTATATTGAGAAGCAGAGAGATCGATATACAGGTGAGGTTAGATCCTTTATTAAGGAGGAAATAAACCTTAGAGGAAAAAAAGCATTAATAGTAGACGATATAATAAGCACTGGAGGAACCATAGCTAATGCTGCTAAATTAATACTCGAGAGGGGAGCTTCTAAGGTATATGTTGCATGTGTCCACCCAATATTCGTTAAAGGTTCCGTTGAAAGGATAAGGGATGCTGGTGTTAGCAGAATCGTCTGTGGAAAAACTGTTAAACACTATGTTGAAGGAGTAGAATATATAGACCTATATATGCATATATATACAAAAATCACAGAGATCCTATCTCTAAACATAGGGTATCACACAGACTCTAAGGGTTCCAGTGTCGTTTGATCTTCTGTTAGTATCTCTAACCTCAGCCTTAAAAGGGCAAGGCTTTCAGATGTAAAACGCCTCTCTAAGGATCCCCACAGACTTTTAATAATAGCTAGCTCTATTTTCTTAGAAGCTAATAGCTGGATATTCAAATGAGGCTTAGATAGATCGTATTATGTGGAGGGCATAGCTATGAGTAAGGAGAGCTGTATTTTGAGGGAAATCATGGGGGCTTCCCTCTCTTCATTAGAGTATATACCGCTAACCCTTTACAGGCCTTATGGATTATCACTCATACTATGGATATGGTCCGGCGATCTAGGGGTGGAGGGATGTAGAGGATGTCCCTGGCCGGAGGCATATGAAGCTAAAGAGTCTCTTGATTTAATCGAGATCCAAGCTAGTTCTATTATAGAAAGGGGGAGGAGACTTGATATAGATCTGATCTTTCTTCATGGAGGCGAACCTATGTACAAGCCATGGTTCCTATGCCTATCTGAAACACTTGCTAAAGAAGGCATTAGCCTAGGCGTTAAGGCTAGGTTTGATATTCTATTAAAATATGGATTTAAAGAAATATTAGAGGCTAGAGGGCTAAACGCTATATTGATTGAGGTTCCTCAGAATATTCCTGGATCTAGAATAGAATCGGTGTTAACAGAGATCATGAAAAAGGCTCTTAATAGAAATATATATATAGAGATTTTAGTAACAGATCTGATCTCTCCTCTAGATAGTGATATGAGAGATCGTATAAAGAATATATTAGAGCAGTATAGGATCGCCATCGATAATCTAACTCCATCAAGGCCAATTCCTATAGGTATTTATGCAGCACACCTAGAAGAACATGATGTACTATCTATAAGAAAAATCATTAGGGAGATATGTGTTGGAAAAGCCACATGCTATATAATTGAATCTAATAAAAAGATATATCCAGACTATATCAAGTGTCCTACATGTGGAGTAGAGGTGGCTAGGAGGAGCGATATACTTGTTATACCTTTAATTACAGATGTAAAGTGTATGTCGTGTGGAAGTCGAATCTTCATGCATAGTCCTCATAGAATTAAGAGGAGATTTCCTGTAAATACGCCAATATATCTTTTACCCACTCTTCACTGAGATGTGAAGAAGGTTTATAGCTGAAAGCCCTACTCTTTAGAGGAATTAGCTAGACATCCAGTTAACATTTTTATATGGTATATTAAGATGTCTAGCCACCTGCTCAACTAATTTACCATATTTCGAGGATCCTTTGCTCAGCCTTAGCTTGAGCTTCTCATATTTAGCTCTTATCAATATATTACCATTAGCATCATATATAGATATATAGCCTTTAACATGTTTTCTTGGGTTCATTGTGAGATCGATTTGAACATATAGCTCATCTCCTTTGGAACCCTCTATTAAAATCTCATAGGCCTCTCCAACAGCGTATAAGGGCTTCACAGGGTTTTTAGATCCTGATGCTGGATATATACCTCCAGCTCTTACTATCAACGCTATCCTCCTTCTCTTATGAAGACCCCTTCTACTCTCAGACTTCTCCTCGCAGAGAATGAATATATTGCCTTTCCTCCCTGGTGTACACATAAGCTCTATCTACCACTAAGCTCACCGCTTCAAGAGTAATATTTAGCTCATCTAGAAAGTGTCTCCCTTTTTGCATTGTTTTCAATAGCTTTTTGATGGCTTTGTTTATGGGCTAGGGCTAGCCCTTGGTATGTGATTGTTTCAGCGGCTTCGGAAAAGGATCTGTTCTATGTAGCTTCATATTTGGTTTTAAGCATTGAGACGTATTTATTTTTAGTAAGGTAGAACGTGAGGAGATATGACGGTAAGGCTCCAAGTGGTTAGGGATCCATATAAGGAGATAAATGATAAGCTTAGAGCTCAGAAGTATCATTTAATAGGCTCCCATTCAGCTGTTAAGAAGTGTTTATGGACACATAAGGCTGTTTATGAGGGTAAATTCTGCTATAAGGGTAAATTTTATGGTATTGAGAGTCATAGATGTATTCAATCCTCTGTATCTACTCAGTGGTGTTGGAACGCATGTATGCACTGCTGGAGATTAAGGCCAACAGATATTGTTGATGAGTGGGATGAGAAGGGTCTCATAAGTATTGATGATCCTAGGTTTATTGTTGAGATGTCTATAATAGAGCATAGAAGAACGATCTCAGGCTATAAGGCTCTCGGCGTTCCTGAGGAGGTCATAAGAGAGGCTATGGATCCAAAGCATGTTGCGATAAGCCTAACAGGTGAGAACACACTCTATCCAAGGCTCGGCGAGTTAATAAAGGAATATCATAGAAGGGGTATAACAACATTTCTAGTTACAAGAGCTGTAAGGCCAGATATACTTGCTAACCTTGATGAGGAGCCTTCCCAGCTCTATATATCCCTTGAGACCTATGATGAAGAGGGCTACGAATTCTTCACAGCCCCCCTTGTGGCGAATGCGTGGAGGCTGACAATGGAGACTATAGAGATGCTCCCCAGCTTCACATGTCCCACAGTATATAGGATAACAGCTGTTAGGGGGTGGAATATGGATGAAAAGGCTGTCAAGGGATTTGCAAGGCTTGTTGAGATAGGGATGCCAACATTCATAGAGGTGAAAGCATATATGCATATCGGCACATCGGTGACAAGGCTTACAAGGGATAACATGCCTACACATGAAGAGATACTAAGATTCGCGGAGGAGCTAGCAAAGGAGACTGGGTATAGGCTTGTATCCCATAGCAGGCCATCCAGAGTAGCTCTTCTATCGAAGCTAGATAAACCCCTTATAAGGCATGGCAATGCTAAGATCTCCTGGTGGGATCCTGACTATGAGGGAGAAGACGAGTATGAATACCAAAGTGTATATGGTGTTATAGCAACTAAATAACCCAATGTCTTAATATATTGCTATGTGTCAAGCTATATTGGTTCAAACCAGTATGTTATATAGCCTTCAGGATCTCTTCTACCAACTTTTAACCTCATCTTCATACCTGGAGCGAGCTTTTCATGGCTATCTACATTTATCCATGCCAATATATTAAAGCCTTGAGGCATTCTCACTATACCAACAATATAGTCTTTTAAATGTGAGAAGCTGAGAGGCTTAACATTTATTACTGTCCATGTTAACAGTTCTCCCTCACCATCTATATCGATCCACTCCATATTCCTTACCCTACACTTAGGGCAGTCGGGCTGGGGTGGGAAGTATATTGTTCCACATTCTTTACATTTAGTTGTTCTAACCACTCCATTCCTCAAACCTTTGAAGAACTCCTCGATATTTTTAACAGGTATTACATATCTTAGCCTTAGCTCTCTCACATCAAGCCACATGGGAGCCCCTGTCTTCGGATCTTGATATATTGGTAGGCCGGTCTCTCTAACAATATTATCTATTAATGATAGAGCCTCCTCAGAAAGCCTGTCTATATGTTCTGGGAGCTTCTTTATAATAGTCTTATCATCGCTCATGGCTTATCCACCGATAGTGCTGCTGTGAATACGTAATGCCCTGTACCACCTACATTATGTGCCAAAGCCCATCCCCTCTTTATAGGAGCCTGCCTCCCCCTCTCCACCCTCTGTTGAAGCTGTCTAGTAAGCTCTACAAGCATACCAACTCCCGTGGCTCCTATTGGATGGCCCTTAGCCTTTAGCCCTCCATCTAGGTTAACCGGTATTAATCCCCCTATATATGTTTGCTTCTCTCTCACCACTATATGCTCCTCACCCTTCTTAACAAATCCCATATCGCTTAAGGCCATTAGCTCTGCTATTGTAAATGCATCGTGGAGATTAGCTACATCGAAGTACTTCGCGGGATTCTTAGGATCTACACCTATTTTCTTGTAGAGCATCTCAGCAGCTACCCTGGTCGCCTCTAAACCTATATAATCGCTTCTCTTACTTAGATTAGAGGTTCCATTCGCATATCCCCACCCTCTTATCCATATAGGCGAATCTGTTATTTTCATAGCTATGTCCTCGCTTGCAAGGATAAGGGCTGCGGCTCCATCTGTTATCGGGGATGAGTCGTAGAGCTTTAGCGGCCATGCAACGTATCTAGAGGACATGCATTGCTCAACAGTGATTCTGTTTTGGAAGTGTGCCTTAGGATTCATCGATCCGTAGTAATGGTTCTTCACAGCAACCTCACATAGATCTTCCTCTCTCACCCCAAACCTCTTCATATATGAGGTGGCATACATAGCATAGTAGCCTGGAAACGTCATCCCAAAGTTCTGGAATTCCCAGAAATAGTTTCCAGCCCTTCCAATCAGCTCGACAACCTGTGGGGTTGTAGATTCATTCATCTTCTCAACACCTATAACAAGGACTATGCTAGCCTCACCACTTGCTATCATGTTATAAGCAGTTCTAGTCGCAGCTAATCCGGTGGCGCATGCAGCCTCAACCCTAATACCGTTTTTCGGTACCAGACCAGCATATTCCCCGATGAGGACAGCTGGTAATGGCTCGCTTGACCAGCTACCGACGTTGCCAACTACAAAGCTATCTATATCCTCAGGGCCTATTCTAGCCTCATCCAGGGCTTCTTTTATAGCTTCATATGCTATCTCTGCTAGTGTTGCATCTGTTCTATAGCCATATCTAGCTATTCCTGTCCCTACTATTGCGACTCTCTTCATAGAACCAACCTCGCAACCTCCTCGGGGATAAGGTTTTTCTCCCTGAGAATCCTTATCAGCTGCCTATATGCTACAAGTCTCTGTATCTCATTTGTCCCCTCATAGATCTGTATGATCTTTACGTCTCTGAGAAACCTCTCAATCCCAGTTTCCCTTATAACACCAACGCCCCCATGAAGATTTATTGCTCTACTAGCTATCTCCTCCGCAGCCTCTGAGGCAAAGAATTTAGCTAGTGAGGCTACAAATGTGAATTCCCTCTTACCCTCATCAGCTAGTTTAGCTGCTAAATAGGCCATATATCTAGATGCAAGGATCTTTGCCAAGATCTCTACGAGATCGAATTGGACTGCTTGGAAGAAAGCTAGTGGATAGCCAAAGGCATACCTCTGATGCACATATTTAAAGGTTTTCTCGAAAAGGGCCTGCGCTATTCCAACAGCCTGTGCAGCTATCCCTATCCTTGTTCTATCAAAGGTCTCCATAGCTATGAGGAACCCCAGATCCTCTGCGCCAACTCTATTATCATCAGGCACAACAACATCCTCCAATGTTAACTCATATATATGGCTTCCCCTAAGCCCCATCTTATCGTACCTCTGATCCAATCTGAACCCGGGGGTTCCCTTTTCAACTATGAAGAACGTTAACCCCATGTGGCGTGATCTCTTATCGGGTGGGGGCGAGGTCCTCGCGAGCACTAAGATATAATCTGCTAGATCTGCATTACTTATAAAGGCTTTCCTCCCATTTATAACCCATTTATCCCCCCTCTTCTCCGCCCTAGTCTGGATCCCCGCTACATCGGAACCGCAGCATGGCTCTGTTACTGCGAAGGCGCCAAATTTCTCTCCTCTCGCTATCTCTGGTAAGTATCTCTTCCTCTGCTCCTCAGATCCAAATAGTATTATGGGTATTGCGAATAGCTCATTAGTTCCTATTACAACGCTAACTGCCGGTGAAACCCTAGAGATCTCCTCAACCAGTATAACCATGCTTATATGATCCTCTCCCTGACCTCCATAGGCTTCTGGAATTCCTATGCCGAAAAATCCCTGTTTAGCCATATCTTCTAAAAGATCCCTTGGTATCTCATCTCTCTCATCGATCTCCATAGCTATAGGCTCGATCTTCTTCTCAACGAACTCACGCACACTTCTTCTGAAGAGCTCATGCTCGCTTGAAAGCTTTATACTAAGATCTTCTAGTGTTTCAAATGGAAAAACCATTACATCACCAAATATCTCTCTGCTAAGGGCTAAAAATGTATTATGCATATAAGAAAGGCTAAGATTAGTAGGAGTGAAATTAACACATAGATTATTATTATTAAACCTAATTATATACAAAGTACATAAACGTTATGCCTTTATATATTTAGCTAAGATAATATTTAGGGGTTGGATATGCAGCCTCCACTATTGTCTTCGGAGGAGGTTTTCAATAAATATATCAAGCCTAGGATATGGGTCAAGAGCTATGATGAGGGGGTTCCCCCAGATGTTGAGATAAAATATTTTCCGCTATATGAGATCCTTGATGAAGCTGTTAGGAGATATCCTAATAGAGATGCGCAAATCTTTATGGGTAGGAGGATTAGCTATAAAACACTAGGGGATCATAGTGATAGGCTTGCACATGCTTTTAAAGAGATGGGGGTTGGAAAGGGAGATGTAATTGCTCTTCACATGCCAAATAGCCCCTCATATACTATAGCGTTTTTCGCAGCCCTCAAGGTAGGGGCTATAGTTTCTCCAATGAATCCTCTCTATACACCTAGAGAGATAGCCTTCCAAATCAAATCCTCAGGATCGAGGATCCTGGTGACCACCAACATCCTCTATAAAAATGCTGAGCAAGCCTTGAAGGAGGTAAAGGTTGAGAGGGTTATAGTAGCTGGTATTGAAGACTATATGCCACCTCTTCTAAAGCCCCTGGCTAGGCTTAGGCTTAAACCGCCTAAGATAAGCTATAGTGATAAGATAGTAAGGCTATCTGATCTCATTAGGAGCTATAGCCCTTCTACATATAGGGAAAAGATCGATCCTCTTGAGGATATAGCAGCTCTTATGTATACAGGTGGAACTACAGGTGTGCCAAAGGGTGCTAAGATTCTACATGGAAATATAGTGGCTAATCTACAACAGATAAAGCCCTTATATGATGTGATTAGAAAGAAGAGATCTGTTGAAGGTCCTATGAGGTTCATCGGGATCCTACCCTGGTACCATATATATGGCTTGGTAGTTGTCATGCTATACTCGATATACGATGGTGGAACTGTTATAGTGTTTCCAAGACCCGATATAGAGGGTCTGATGAAGAGTGTGGAAAAGTATAGAGCCCACGTTCTCCATGGAGTGCCGACCCTCTATAATGCGATAATTAATCATCCAAAGGTAGATAGGTATAGGTTGAACACGCTTCTATTCTGTATATCAGGAGCAGCACCTCTACCAATAGAGGTTGCTAAGAGGTTTGAGGCGCGAACAGGTGCTGTTCTGAGAGAGGGCTATGGCTTAACGGAGACAGCTGTTGTAACCCACGTTAACCCCCTATATGGGAAGAATAAGTTGGGTAGCATAGGTATTCCAATACCCAGTACATATGCTGCCATAGCAGATCTAGAGAAACCCATCTTGCTCCCTCCGGGAGCTGTTGGTGAGATCGTGATCTCCGGGCCGCAGGTTATGAAGGGCTATACAGCTGAGGATGAGAATAGAGATGCATTCTTCACAGCACATGGTCTTAGATGGTTCAGAACAGGGGATATAGGTTATATGGATGAAGAGGGCTATTTCTATGTGCTGGATAGAAAGAAAGAGATGATCAAGTATAAGGGCTATTCTGTATATCCAAGGGAGATAGAGGAGGTTCTAATGATGCATGAATGTGTTAAAGAAGCAGCTGTAGTGGGAATCCCAGCACCAGATGTTGGAGAGATCCCTAAGGCTTTTATAGTACTTAAAAGTGAGTGTAAGGATAAAGTTAGAGAGACTGATATATTGAAATGGGTAGAGGATAAGTTAGCACCATATAAGAGGCCAAAGGTTGTAGAGTTTAGAGAGGAGCTCCCTAAAAGCCCTGTTGGAAAGATACTCAGAAGAGTTCTAAGGGATGAGGAGTTGAAGAAGCTCTCCCTAGGAGGAAAGTAATTTCGCTCCTTCAACTGAAAGGTTTCAATAATTATTTTATTCTAGATGGTTCTCACTTTTGATGGTAAATATGCAGTTAAGGATCCTTATTAAATCCTTATAGTGAAGCTGGCCAGGAGCTGTTGGCTCACTTACATAGCCATATATAAGTTTGGATCCGAGAATACCGAATGCCAGCCTCTCCATAGGATCAGCTGCGATTGGCATGAGGGAGAGGTTCTCATATCCTATATCGAGTAGAGATGATAGAAGAGCCCTGTAACCTTTAAACGCTTTAACAGCTATCTTCACACTATAGGCTTTATCAACATATCTAGTTATAGCTTCCATAACCTCTTCCGTTGTAGGTAATCTATTTATATAATGTATAGATACGATTCTACCCTCATATGGAACATCATATCTCTTAAGGTATGATGCCTCAACATCATACATAATCCCTAGCTCATATAGCCTTTTGAGATATCTAGATTTCCACACCGCATCAACGGCCCTCACACCTCCTTCTGAGGTCTCCCTTATCGTTACTATAATTTTAGATCTATACTTAGCCAGCCTCTCAGGATCTAGTAGGGTTGGGTTCTCCATATAGTCGAGTCTGAGTTCTATAAAGTCAGCCTCTTCTATACCGTCTATTAGATCTAGATCAGCGGTTGTCCTTATAGGAAGCGATGCTACTACCAGAGGCTTTTTAACCATCAATCCTCAGGACACCACCTATCAATCTAAGATCATTCCAGAAGCTAGGATTACTCTTATTAACACACTCCGCATTCTCTATTACACCACCTATCTTTAGAGCGAGCGCTGAGGCCATCATAGCTATCCTATGGTCACCTCCACAATCTATTATAGCTTCTCTTAAATCCATACTACGCTGACCCTCAATTTCTAGAAAACCCTCTCTATAAGATGCCCTAATATTAAAGCTCCTTAGAGTATTTATTATAGTTTCGATCCTATTGCTCTCCTTAATCCTAAGCCTCTCCACACCCCCGATCCTAGTTGTTCCATTTGCCATAGCTGCCACAGGTGCTATAGATGGCCCGAGATCAGGGGCGTCCTCTATATCAACACTTATAGCATTATATTCATCACTAGCTTCAGCATGCCAAGAGCCATCTATATATCTGCTATAAGCCCCCATAGACCTGTAGATCTCCACTATCGAATGATCTCCAAAATAATCCCGCGGCTGTGGTAGATCATAAATCTCTATCGAACCCCCTGTTATGAGTGCCGAGGCCACATAGAATGAGGATAAAGCGTAGTCACCTTCTACTTTTCTCTTAACGATGCTGGGCTTTTCAACCCTCTCTACGGATATTTTATCTATATCTATTATTGTGTTACATCCAAAATCTCTTAGTACATCTCGTGTTAAATATATATAGCTTTTAGACACTATTGGGGGATCAATATAGATATTGCCATACTCCTTGAGGCAAAATGCTATCATATACCCAGATATATATTGACTGCTCTCCGAACCCCTTATTCTGATCCAGTTATCATCTAGTCTTCCCTCAACAACTATTGGAAGCCTTGTTGACGAGATATTCACACCCCTATCTCTTGTGGCTTCTACTATTGCGTCTAAAGGTCTTCTTCTTAGTGTATAGTCACCATCTATATAGACTCTCCCTCCAATCACGGTTATTATTGGTATTAGGATCCTAAGAGTGGTTGCGGAGCCCCCTACATAGATCCTCTCATTAACGATCCTCGGCATATCTTTAGTCTCAAACCTAGCTCCACTAATTCTAACCCCTAGCGCCTCTACAGCCCTTATAGCTGCTCTCACATCATCCGAAAGTGGAAGATCCTCTATTTCCACAGGGGATAACAATGATGAGAAAATAAGCCTTATAGCATGGCTCTTAGATCTTGGTGCTTTAAGCCTCCCACTTATCTTGGATCTTTCTAAATACACCTTCATAGCTATAACCTCGTAATACTGACAGGCTCTACCACTATAGTTCTACCCTCTCTTAGAAATAGATCTACAAGTGGGCCTTCATCACCTTTTCTAGCTAAAGCAAAGATCGACGGGCCATTACCAGAAACACCCGAAGCTAGGGCTCCAAGCTCTAAGGCCTTCTTTATAAGTTTTGTATCATATCCAAGGATCTCTGCCACAGCTATTCCGTTAAGCCTCATCGCGGTTATTATATCTCCCTTCAAAGCTATTTTAAAGATCTCTGTGAAGAGTGTTTCAAACCTCTTGAGAGACCCTAGATCTACTTTTGGCCTACCACCTCTAACAAGGATAACAGCTACAACGTCGTCAGGGGGGTTTCTAAGATCTATGATCCTCATCTCCCTATTATTTGTTAATGATATACCACCGTGATATGCTGCTGTTGCATCATCATAAGCCCCGGTTACTGAGACACCAGCTTTTATTGAGAGCTCAGCTGCTAGCTTTGGCGTATCTATATCTTTCAAGCTATATTTAGCTTTTATAGCCTCTATAAGCGCTACAGCTACAGCACTACTTGTTTTTAACCCGCTTTCAGGAGGTAGCGGGGATCTCACTATAATCCTCAGCTCTGGCAAACCGATCTTCTCTTTAAAATAGTTTACAATGGTTCTCGTTAAGTTAGTATGTGCTCCACTACCTTCTTCAACATCAACCTCAATTTTAATGTTGATAGCCATCGTAGATCCCAGCCAGCTGGGGATTGCATTAACTATCGAGATCCCTGCGAAGGCCCACATGCCTCTCTATACCTCCTCCAACCTTCCTCGATCTTATCTGCATCGCCTGGGGATATTCTAACGGGATTTATAACCCCAGATCTTATCGCATGATCCGCGATCACCAGGGCCACCATCGATTCTACCACCGAGACCCCTCTAATAGCTACAGCAGGGTCGTGTCTACCTGTTACCGATATAAATGTTTCTTGCATTGTTCTAAGATCTATTGTTTTCTGGGGCTTCCTAATAGAGCTTGTTGGTTTGAAGGCACATCTAATCACTATATCCTCGCCCGTGGTTATGCCTCCCAGAATGCCACCACTATAGTTATACCTCCATCTAGGTCTACCATCCCTTAGCACGATCTCATCGCTAGCCTCACTCCCCCTCATCTTAGAGGCTTTAAAACCAAGTCCATATTCGAACCCAACAACAGCTGGTATTGACATAACAGCCTTTGCCAGATCAGCCTTGATCTTGTCGAAAACAGGCTCGCCGAGACCTGCTGGGGGGTTCTTCACAACAATCTCTGCAACACCTCCATAGCTATCACCCTCCTTCATAGCCTGCATTATCATCTCCTCATAGATCTTCTCTATATCCTTTCTACAGGCTCTAACAGGGCTATTACGGGAACATAGGATCTCTTCGAAGCTAGGTGTTATATCGATTTCAAAGGGTCCTAGGCTTCGTAGATGCCCAGCGATCCATGTGTCTGTAAGCATTAACAGCTTCTTCGCTATTGCACCTCCAATCACCCTTGCAACGGTCTCTCTCGCGCTAGCCCTCCCACCCCCTCTATAGTCCCAGTTCTCATATCCATATCTCATTATATATGGAAGATCAGCATGTCCAGGTCTAGGTTTATACCTTATCTCCTCATACGGCTTGGAGATAACATCTACATTCCTAACTATAACCGCTATAGGAGCTCCTGTGGTTCTTCCATTGAAGACCCCAGAGAGGATCTCTGGCTTATCCTCCTCCCTCCTACTAGATACATAGAGCCTCCCAGGTCTTCTAAAAGATAGCTCAAATGCTATATCATCTTCACTTAATGGAAGCCCAGCAGGCACACCATCTATAACCACCCCTACGGCTACTCCATGGCTCTCGCCGAAGGTGGTTATTCTCAGCATTCCACCGAAGGTATTTCCCGGCATAGGTATTTCATAACCTCCTCCTCTAAATATAGAAGATCTCTACCATGCCATATACTCTGTGCTAGGAGAGCCTGCCTCACTAGAATTTCAAGCCCATTGATAAAGGGTATTCCTCTCTCGATTGCAGCTATTATAAGCTGTGTCTTCACAGGCCTATAAACAAGATCTATTATGAGGGTGCTTCTAAGGCATCTAGATGGGATATATGATGGGTCTGGCGTTGCGTTTAGAACCACATCATAGCCTTCGCTACAGTTCTCCATGATATATGCTTCATATCCAGAGTCTCTAAGTCTAGCCACCAGCTCCTCTGCTCTAGCTCTAGTCCTATTCATTATATATATGCTACACCCTAGATCCCCTAGCGCGTATGAAGAAGCCTTTGCAGCCCCGCCTGCCCCGGCCACCAGGCATTTCATACCATCTAAGCCTCCAAATCTCTCTTGAACAAGCTGTTTAATCGCTAGATAATCTGTATTATACCCTCTTTTCATATAAACCGTGTTTACAGCGCCGATCTTTTCCACAATAGGTTCTAACTCTTCTAAATATTTAGTGGCCCTCTCTTTATATGGTATTGTTATGTTTAGCCCTCTAGATATCTCTAGAAGCCCTCTAAAAGCTATATCGAAGCTCTCCTCTGCTATATCAAATGCTAAATATACAGAGTTATCGCCTATGAGTTCGAATATATGGTTATGTATAGCTGGTGATAATGAATAGCTTATCCCCATACCAACTAAGCAGTAGAGATTTGTTGTTGCATCTATTCTAGGCATGATTTTAAACACACCTCAAGATCCTCTACCTTTACCTCTACACCCCGCCACATACCTACTCCTGTTAGAAGGGGTAGCCTTATAGATCCTCTTCTCCTCTTTTTATCCCTTCTAAGCGCTTCAACAGCCCTTTCCATATCTATATCAACACCGAGCTCCCTAGCTGATGTGGGTAATCTATAGATCCTCAGTATATTAATTAGAAACTCTATAACCTTTCCCCCAATCATACCCATTTTCTCTGCGAGCAGGGCTTCACATACCATCCCAACCGATATAGCCTTTCCATGGGGTACTCTGAAACCACTACCGGCTTCAATCGCATGCCCTATTGTGTGTCCATAGTTAAGCACTATTCTAATACCCATGTTATCTCTCTCATCTATCTCAACTATTTTCATCTTATTCACAGCAGATCTATATATGATCTCCTCGATCATATTTTCATCCAGGCTCAGGATCTCTTTACTCCTGCTCTCTAGTAGGAAGCATAGCTCTCGATCAAGGGTTATGCAGTACTTTACAACCTCTGCCAAGCCATTTAATATCTCCTCCAATGGGAGTGTAGCTAAGAAAGATGTTTCCGATATAACCAGGTTAGGCTGGTAGAACGTCCCTAGAACATTTTTAACACCATCGAAATTAACACCGTTCTTCCCCCCCATAGCTGCGTCAACCATTCCGAGGAGAGTTGTTGGGATGTTGATCAGCTTAACCCCTCTCCTATATATAGATGCAGCAAAGCCTGCCACATCTAAAACAGTTCCACCCCCTACTGCCACTATCCACTCCAGATCTGGCGAGGCAGTTCTATGGATCAGCCTTATGATTTCCAAGACATTCTCTATATCCTTAGCCCTTTCCCCATCTTCAACCCCTATAACTCTTGCTACATTGTCTAGCTTCTCAGCCACATTTCTGGGATCTATCTTTCTGCTATGTATTATTACAGCTTCACCTTCCACATCCTTCAGAATATCTAGAGAACCTTTACCAATAGCTATTTTTGTCTCTCTATTACATAGCTTTGAGATATAGATCCTCATAGATCCCTACCCACAGCTTTTGCCACAGATCTCAGCTTATCGATTAGCCTGCTAAACTCCTCTATAGTAAGCTGTTGCTCAGAATCGCTTAGAGCTTTTTCGGGATTTGGATGAACCTCTATTAAAAGCATGTCAACACCAGCTGCTACTGAGGCTAGGGCTAGAGGAGCTACCAGATCTCTTTTTCCAGCAGGGTGGCTAGGATCAACGCATATTGGTAGATGTGTGAGTTTCTTTGCAAGAACAGCCCCACCTATATCTAGTGTAAATCTGGTTCCATGCTCAAAACTCCTTATCCCCCTCTCGCAGAGGACTAAGGATCCGTTTCCCTCGAGTAATATGTATTCCGCGCTTTGAAGCCACTCATCAACAGTATTTCCAAAACCTCTCTTAAGCAGCACAGGTTTCCCACTCCTACCAACCTCTCTTAATAAGGGGAAGTTCTGCGAGTTTCTAGCACCTATCTGGAGCATATGGACATACTCCTTGAAGAGGCTAATATCCCTGGGATCCATTATCTCAGATACTATAGGCATGCCGGTCTCCTCCGAAACCCTTTTAAGGATCTTAAGCCCCTCTTCTCCAAGACCTTGGAAGGAGTATGGGCTTGTCCTAGGCTTGAAAGCCCCTCCCCTCAATATTGAGACGCCAAGACGCTTTAGCGCCTTAGCAACCTCGATCATCTGCTCAACACTCTCCACAGAGCATGGGCCAGCTGCGATCACAACTTTGCTACCCCCTATCTCGATGCCTTCAACATCTACAATGGTATCTCTATCCCTCCACTCCCTACTAGCAAGGGGATATGGCTTCTTAACTCTAAAGAGACTCTCTATCGAGGGATCTGCTATGCCTTCGACCAGGCTATCAGGCCATGCAATTACTATGGATTTGCCATATAGCCTAGTTACTCTATAAGAGGCGGATCTATCTCTTAGCTTCTCTAGAACACTTGATAGATCACCGTTTTCCTTTATCGTAATAATGATCATGGATAATCACCTCCGAATATTCTGGCTACCTTTATCAATGCTTCAACACCTACCCTCCTAGCTTCGGAGGCATATTTATTATACCTTTGGATCTCCTTGATCACTTCAGCATTATTTTTAATCCTTTCAACAACCTCATCAATCTTTCTCATATTATATGTTCTAAACATTCTATATTCAACACCATATCTCCTAGAAAGATCTTCAATAGCTTCAGATAGTGCTAGCATGTAGAGATGGGGTATAACCTGGACTATCGCCATAGCCCTCTCATGCTCATCATATCCTGCGATAACTGGTACAAGTCCTATTGAAGACCAAAAGATCATTGCCTCCTCAAGCACCTCAGCCCCAGTATCGCTTGGGATCAGGACTATGGTTTCACCATAGGGGAGAATCGATGGGCCGAAGAGCGGGTGTGTCGATATATAGCTAAAGCCTAGCTCCTTCGAGGCAGAGGCCATCTTCTCGTAGATCCCTGTTTTAGCTGATAATATATCCATAACGATCTTCCCCTTCATATAGGTGGCAAGGCTATCCACATATCCATTGGTAAAGGCTTCTCTAGAGAGTGCTATCACAACATAATCGCTTCTCAAGATAATATCCCTGGGATCTCCATATTCACATCCTATCGCCCCAGCGAGATCCCTAGCCTTCTCAGGATCTCTTCCACCTATCATCACCCTATGTCCTGCGAGCACCATCATCTCGCCTAAGGTTCTAGCCATGCCCCCATATCCTAGCACTGCAACCCTCTTGCTATTAGTGGTTAGGGTTGTCTGAACAGCTATAGAGTAGCGTATGAGTATCTTAGCTATTTCTCTTGCCAGGCTCTCTGGAATACCTTTCTCCCTGGACAGCCGGATCCATCTCTCCTCCACCTCCGCCTCTCTGGTAAGATCTCTTATGGGCGCACCCTTCGCCTTTTTAAGTAGCCCTATCTTCATAGCTATATCTAGCCTCCTTCTTATTAGCTCTATAAGCTCTCCATCTATCCTATCTATCTCTCTCCTAAGCATTTCGATCTCTTCTAACACCTCTGATCACCTCTAGCACGGCCTTAACAACACTGTTTCTGCCGAGGCCAAAGTATTCTATCAGCTCTTCATGTGTTTTAGCTGTTCTACCAAAGGTCTTAGCACCGAGCATCCTCATAGGAACTGGGTATCTGCTAACAACAACCTCAGCAACGGCTGAGCCTAAGCCTCCATATATGCTGTGCTCCTCAATAGTTACTATAGCCCCAGTTTTTCTAGCATACCTCTCTATGATCTCCTCATCTATCGGCTTAATAGTTGACATGTTTATCACCGCAGCACTTATACCCATTCTCTCCAGCTCCTTAGAAGCTTCGAGGGCGCTCCAGAGAACAACGCCTGCCCCTATTATCGCTACATCTTCTCCATCTCTAAGTATTGAGGCTCTGCCGATTTTGAACCCCTCTTCAAGATCTTTGGTTATTGGGGGTGAGTAGTCTCTCCCAACTCTATAGTATATCGGCCCCCTCCCATTTAGCACAACCTCTGGCAGGCTTCTCTCAACCTCATATGCATCTGCAGGTACTATTACAGTCATATTTGGTATAACCCTCATTAATGCTATATCCTCCAACGCCTGGTGGCTTGATCCATCGATGCTATCGCTATACCCAGCATGTGTGGCTATGAACTTAACATTTAGATTCATCCTAGCAGTTGTATTCCTTATCTGCTCCCAGGCCCTCATAAGAAACATTGCGAAGCCTACTACAACAGGCTTCATCCCGCTTGCTGCGAGTCCTGCGGCGAAGTTCACCATATGTTGCTCCGCTATACCAACGTTGAAATATCTCTCGGGAAAACGATCTCTGAAGTATGAGGCTCTAGTGGAATCACCTACATCAGCTGTGATCACAACCAAGTCTCTATCAACCTCCCCAAGACGCACTAGGGTTCTCCCAAGCGCTTCACGCATTGAGGATAGCTCTTTTAACACTATCGACACCCGGCTTCTGGATCTTTGTGTTCTCTATCTCAACAACACCCTTCCCTCTAACAGTTTTAGCAAATATAGCTGTTGGCATGTTAGAGGATAGAGCCTCGCTTATAGCTCTATCCAGGCTAGCAATGCTATGTCCATCACACATTATAACTTTCCACCCAACGATCCTCCATACATATGGTAGATAGTGCTTTGGCTTTATATCCTCTGTTGAGCCATCCAGCTGAAAGCCATTGTTGTCGACGATCACCACTAGGTTATCCAGCTTTTTAGCAGCAGCATGTGTCATAGCCTCCCAAACCTCTCCCTCATCCTGCTCACCATCCCCCATAACAACGTATACCCTTCCCCTACCACCTCGGATCTTGATCCCCATTGCAACTCCTACACCAAAGCTAAGGCCCTGCCCAAGACTCCCAGTAGACATATCAACTCCTGGTATGCTTATCTCTGGATGTCCTTGGAGAATGCTAGATATATCATGGATCTTCTCAAGCTCTTTTATAGATATAATCCCACTTTCTGCTAGGGCCGCATAGAGGGTTGGGGCTGCGTGTCCCTTGCTTAGTATAAGCCAATCCCTATTTATAGGATCACTAGATCTTCTTAAATATTTAAACATTAGTATAGCTAGTATTTCTACAGAGCTTAACGAAGATCCTAGATGTAGGGATTGATCGTGGAGATACATATTCAGAACATGACTTCTTATCCTAGAAGCTAGGAGCTCTATATCCCCTAAGCTTCTAGGATTCCCCATTGGTATTGGAACTCCATCTCCCCACCAACCTCGGAATGAGTAAAGAGTTAACCGGTATATAAGCTTTTCTCTTCTAAATTATGATAAATAATTCCTCAACTATATGATTGATCTAGGATTTATGCGAGCTATATGGAAAAAGGTGAAGAGAGATCCTCGATATAGAGCTTAACAAGGATATATGTGATATTAATGCTATAAAACCGTGAAGCCCTATGTTAGGGGTAGGTTTAGCTTTAGCGCCTTTACAATCTCCTTATATCTATTTCTAACCGTAACCTCGGTCACCCCAGCTACCATAGCTATTTCTTTCTGAGTCTTTTTCTCGTTATTTAGGAGGCATGCTATGTATACCGCCGCAGCAGCTATCCCAGCAGGGTCTTTCCCAGCACCTATACCTGTATCCCTTATCTTCTTCAGGATATCCTTTGCAGTTGCCTCTATACTCCCACTTAGACCTAGTGTGCTTATTATCTTTGGTACATAGTGGAATGGATCTGGTTTCGGCATCTCAAGCCCCAGCTCCTTCCAGTCTAGCTCTTTATAGAGGAGTCTGAAGCATCTGGCCAGCTCCTTCCTCCCGCTTCTTGTGTATTGTGCTATCTCATCTAGGCTCCTCGGAACATTCATGATCCTGCATGCTGCGTAGAGGGCTGCGGCTACAACACTCTCTATAGCCCTCCCCCTCACAAGGCCTGCCTCAACAGCCTTTCTATATATTATCGCGGCCTGCTCCTGCACCTCCTTCGGCAATCCAAGGGAGTTTGCTAGCCTCTGAAGCTCTGAGCTAGCCTGTGTTAGGTTTCTATCTATAGCGTTCTGAACCTTTGTTCTGATCTGCCACTTTCTTATCCTAGCATACTCCATTTTCTTCTTAAGATCCAGCTTCTTACCAGTAGCATCTCTATCCTTATAATCTATAATAGTCACAAGACCTATATCCTCCATCGCGGGGGCGAGGGGAGAGCCAGACCTAGTTCTCCTCTCCCTCTCCTCCGGCGTGAATGCTCTCCACTCAGGCCCTTGATCCACAATCCTCTCCTCTAGAACCTCCCCTGTCTCCTCGCATATATAGGCTCCCCTAGCTATATCTATCACTATTTTATCAGGCGGGCATCTAACCTCTTGGTTAGAGTCTTCCCTAACCTTTACAGCCACCTCGTTAACTCCGGAAGCCATATTCAAAAAACACCCCCATTACCAACTAGGCACAGCATAATATATATTCGTTAGAAAGCTTATAAATATAACGCCTCGTGGTTCTATATACTCAAGGCTGATCTATAAAATATCTAGCCACGATCTTTGCCAACTCCTCAGGCTCCCACCTAGATCCCGATGCTATTTTTCGTCCATTAACAGCTATCACAGGTAGCTTTCCACTCCTATAGAGGAGCATTTTCATCAAACCCCTGAGGGTTAGAGCCTCTATTATATATACTCTCGCATATATCCTCTTAGTCACCTCATTAATAAACCTAGTTATCTTTGTAGAGAGCTCTAGAACCTCTTTAGGATACTCCTTAAGCTGCTCGGGCTTATAATCAGCTCCGAAGCCCATCATCAAGATCTCGCAGTGCTCGCAGTGGCCAAGCATTATGGGGCTGATCGTTATGATCTCTATGGTGATATATCTCCCACCAGTTTTGATCCTAAACATGGCACTGGCTACCCCCAATACTTCTCAATACACCATCTACCCAGTCGCCTCCACCTATGAATTCCACTAACATAGTTCTATCTGTAACGCTGCAATATAGATGAATACCCAACACTCTATGGATTTTAAAGCCGTATCTCTTTCTATAAATATATGCCTTAGCACTATGCCCCGAGATAGTCACCTCATATACCCTCTCAGCATTTCTGAGATCCTTCATAGATCTGTGATCCCTATAGCCAGGCCATATCTTTAGTCTAAGCATGATCTCCCCTAAAGGCGTTGCTATTCCATGCTCAACCTCACCCTCTCTAACCCACTTCACACTACCCTGCCTCGTGCTAGCGAATACATCTGAGTTCATAGGTATAACCACTACCCTCCAGTCAAGGGGTAGTGAGAGAACTATATAGTTATAAACACCAGTTATTATATTGCCAACAGCTATTGTGACAAGCCTGTTCTCAGTGTATGTCATGCTCACTGATCACCTCAAGAATATCTTTGTCTCTAAGGCTTCTCTTCTTAAAATCCTCTATCTCGCCTACTAGATATGGTAGGAGCCTTAGTGTATAGTAGTTTGAGATAAACGGTATTCCTAGGAATTCGCCGAGTAATAAGAGATATAGTGAGTCCTTGTAGCTCCTAGCTATGTGGAGGGTCTCTCTATATAGATCAAATGTGCTCATCCCAAATATAAAATCCATTATTATATCCCTAGCTCTCTTTAGATCTATTTGTATCCTATTCAGGATCCTCATGAAGACGCCTCAAGATCTTTGAGAAGTCTTCTAAGCCTTTCTAACCCCACCACATCCTCTGGGTATAACGGTATATAGCCTATCACCTGATCTCCAAAGAGCTTTCTTATATACTCTAGATTCCTCTCTTGCT
>JAWAXC010000007.1 GCA_038897115.1 Sulfolobales archaeon
CTACCCTCTTTAAGGATTATAACAGGGATCCCCGCTGGCTCTATATACTGGGCTGCCATTTTCTAGCACCACAGATAAAGTCTCAGGGGTTCTATATAAGCTTTTAGCTGTGAAATGATCTAGTCAAACATATATATCCATCGCATACCTCATATTACAGGGAAGGATAAGGTGGGTAAGGTAAGGCCCACACCAATCAAAAGAATATCGAGGGAGCTCCTCGAGAAATACCCAGATCTATTCACTAAGGATTTCCAGAAGAACAAGGAGATCCTAAAAACACTTTTAAGGACACAGAATAAGAAGCTTAGAAACCAGATAGCAGGCTATATAACACATCTTGTGAAAATAAGGGAGAGAATGCAGGAGAGGAAAGTAGAGCCTGTGGAGGAGATCCCAGAATAGATTCGTGAAGGTGGCTCCTCTGAAGATAAGGCTTCTAGGCTCGCTCAAGCTATATGCTGGTAAAGAGGAGATAGAGATGAAGATAGATAGGGAGGTAAGGCTTAGAGATGTGCTGAGGGATCTAGTTAGAAGAGAACCCTCACTCTCAAGAGCAATAGAGGAGGATGGAAGGGTTAAGCCGGGCTATCTAATTTTTATAAACGACGCTGACTACATGGTCTTTGAGGGACTAGAAACGATTGTGAGGGATAGCGATATAATAACTATATTACCTGTAAGCCATGGGGGAGCTAATGTATAGAGATCTCGAGGAGTATTTAAACGAGCTACAAACTATTATAAACAGCTGTAGGATTGAATATTATAGGATCAAAGATAATGTTAGAAATGCAATAGATCTTATCGAGCAGAGAATCCGATGGAAATGTGGTGAAGAAATAGTCTTCCAGATATATGGAGAAGGAATCGCGATAACGGATAGGGTGGCCATCGCATCTCTTATAAGGCTTAGAAGAGCCTATCAGAGGAGAAGGACGGTTGCAAAGAAGATCTCTATTGAATATCTCTTAAGAACACTTGGTACGAGGAAGATCTCGCAGGCTCTAGAGCTTTCCAGGGCCAGAGAGGGGGGAAAGATCCTGGTGGCTGCTATATGTGGGGAATGCAGGATAGATGATCTGGGGTTGCCGATAGAGAGGATATCCATAGAGGAGGATGATCTTGTAATGGGGATGAAGACTTTGATATCGGCTTGTTTAGAAGAGAATATATATGGAAAGATCCATTTAGAAGGGGGGAAAGAAGAGCTTGAGAAGATCATGATAGGCTGTGGCCTGAGATTAGAGCTTGAGACCTAGATCTTTTCCATAGTATCATAGCCTTTATATAGTTCTGAGGGTAGAGATTATGGGGAGAATAGTTGAGTGTAAAGAAGAAGAAAAGGGAGGGCCCAGGACCCGCTACTGCTGCAGGGCTTGTATCCTTCTATAGAGATGTAGAACCTACTATCCAGCTAAAACCCCTACTAGTGATCTTAATATCCTCAGCATTTGTGATAAGCGTCTTTATTCTAAGGCTATTCATAAACCCCTTCTCCTAGCCCTCGGGCTGCCGGCTTTGTCATCACCATATGAAATATTAATCGAGGCTAGGAGGCTAGCTGAGAAGGGCGAGATCCGCAAAGCTCTCCAAATGCTTACCTCCCTAATACCTCCAGGAGAGGACTATGGTGTAGAGCTCGCCTCTAGCCCAACTATATCGTATTACATAGATAGGGGAGGGTTGCTATCCATTAGCAAGAGGGTGGAGGAGGGGATACCATATATGACTTCAACTGCGAGAAGGATTCCATGGGATCTTCTTCCGAGCTGGGTTATAGAGGATCTAGACTTCTGTAGAGTTATAGAAGATATTGTGAGGATCAATATTGAGTGGCTTAGCAAAGAGGGAAGAAGACACCCATATCAAGAAAAAGCTAGAGAGATAGCTAGCATTGATATCAAGGAGCTTTGCAGGGATAGCTTGGGTGGGCTCTCTGAGCAGATGTAGAGCTATAGCGATATCAGGCACACCTGGGGTTGGGAAGACAACCGTTGCAAAGATCCTGGCAGATATTTTAGGAGCAAAGACAATAGACCTCTCCCAACTAGTAATAGAAGAAGGCCTCTATATAGAATATGACTATGAGAGGAATAGCTATATCATAGATGAAGATCGTGTGCAAAAGCGTTTAAAAGAGCTTATATCTCAATGTAATGAAGAGAAAGAAAGTAGATATATAATTATAGAGGGTCATTATGCTGAAATAGTTGATGATCAAGATCTGGAGATCCTCGTAATACTTAGAACAGATCCTAGAGAGCTTTTAAAAAGACTATGTAGTAGAGGCTGGGGGAAGGAGAAAAGTATGGAAAATAGCGAGGCAGAATATCTAGGGATATGCCTTGCTAACGCCCTTAACGAGCATCCACCTGAGAAGATATGTGAGCTAGATGTAACTGGAAAAGAGCCGAGTACTGTGGTAAAGGAGATCCTTGAAATCCTAGAGGGAAAAGCTAGATGTGAGCGTGGTATTGATTGGACAACATCAATAGATCCTGAAGAGCTATATAGGGTAGCACATATATACTGTAACTAGGCAACTAAAGCTAGCAAATACCCTCTAGCCTCTAGCCACATAATCACATTCTATAGATAGCAACTATCTATTCTCATAAAAGATGTTTCTGATAGACCTTTTAATCGCATTAATGGACAGGTAACCATAAGGTGTGAAATATAGATTTTGCTGATATTATTAAGATGGGGAGGGCTATAGAAGAAAGGGATCCACTAGATGCGAGGCAGATCCTCTATACGCTCTTAATGTTGATACCAGTAGGGAGAGTTACAACATATGCCTCACTAGCTAGGGCTATTGGAACTAGTCCGAGAGCTGTTGGAAGGCTTCTCGCTATGAATGATAACCCTGTGATCATACCATGTCATAGGGTTGTGAAAAGCGATGGAAGCCTTGGAGGCTACACACCTGGAGGGCCCATGATAAAGAGGCGTATCTTGGAGCTTGAGGGTGTGAGGTTTAGAGGTGGAAAGGTTGATCCTGAGTGTATAATAGATATAGCTAGTGTCTTAGGGGTTAGCGGGAAGAGATCTAAATGAAATGCCATATCCCAAAGAAGATCAATATTATACCTATCACCGTTCCTAGCACATTCACCAATAGATCCTCAGATCTGCCGAGGACAACTGGAAACCTATAGTATTTCCCTCTGAAGGGATATAGAATGGCTACCCCCCTTTTAGTCATCAAATCCCCTATAATATGGGATATATATCCAAGTGCATAGCTAGCAGCTGGTACCCAACCCATCCCAGCTCTTAAGACTATAATCAGTACCACAATAGAGGTCACAACTAGAGATAATATGTTATGGAGCGCCTTTCTATGCCTAAACCTGGTATCTAGATCCGGTACCACAGATCCTATACCACTTATTATTGTTACGATTGGTAGATAGGATATATGGATGAATGGTGAGAGAATAGAGATTGATAGACCAACTCCAAAGATTATATGTGTATATCTCCTCATCCATATCCATGCCAAGATAATCATAGGCGGTATTTATGTAACATGAGGAGATCCCACCAACAAATTGTAGATCGAAAGGGTTCCCTTATCAATAAATATAAATTCATATTTACTATCAACAAATTAGAATGGTGACACTATGTCTTGAAGCCCAGACTAGGACTTGTTGGTGCTGGTAGATGGGGATCTACAATTGCTGAGAGAATATATAGGGAGGGTGTTGCTGAGATTGCTGCTGTATATGATAAGGATTTAAATAGATCTAGATCTCTTGCCTCAAGAATAGGTGCTACCGCCCTAGATGATCTAGATGGTTTTGAGAAGCAGAGAGATCTCCTGGGGATCATAATTGCAACATCTATAGAAAGTCTTGCAGAGGTCTCTATGAGGATAATTGAGCTGGGATTCAATGTGTTCATAGAAAAGCCAGTTGCAGATAGCCTTGAGAAGGTTAGAGTGCTAAGGCGTGTAGCTGAGAAGAAGGGTGTGATAGCAATGCCTGGCTTCATAGTTAGATTTGATCCTGTTACCATATGGATAAAAAACCACATAGAAACCATGGGGGAAGCTATAGAGGATCTCTATCTATTCAGACTTAGTAGAAGGCCTCCTCAAAATAGGTTAAGCAATATATTACTAGATCTAGCAATCCACGATATAGATTTAGCCAGATACCTATTACTGGAAGAAGATTTAAAACCTGTAAGCTGGTATATACATAGCCTAGATATAGATCAGGGGGTATCGATATATGCAAAACATAGCAGAGGCTATATATACATAGCAGTTGATGGTATATCGAAACAGAAGATAAGGAAGGTAATAGCTGTATCCAGTCAAAGCTATATTGAGGGGGACTATATAAATCGATATATAATCCTCAGAAGAGGTGGTGGGGATAGCCATAAATATGTAGAGGTAAAGGGATCGGAAGCCCTGTTAAATGAGATAAAAGCCTTCATAGAGAGGTGTCAGGGGAAAGATATAGAGATCCCTACATTATTAGATGCTGAAAAAGCTCATGAGATTATCTCCCGTATAATGGGATCGCTACAGAAGAGCTGATCCCTATAACATCTATTTAGAATCCTAGCTGGGGGATAACAATGAAATATAGATATAGATCAAAGCTGTATCTTAATATTAATAATAATAGTTTTTATATATAGGGGCAACATGGATCTTAAATATGGGGCTAGGAGAAGTGTTTCGATCTATGCTGCAGATCTCATTGAACATTGTATAGGATGCACTATAGCTGTTGGAAGCGGATCTACTGTAAAGATCTTCATAGATGAGCTTGTTAAAAGGGGAATTATTACAAGATTTAGATATGTTTCTACAAGCTTCGACACAACTCTATATCTAAGAAAATCTGGAGCTAGAGATATAGAGACTGGGATATGTCCTGGAGATATAGATATCTATATTGATAGTGCTGATGAAATAGATCCGAGGCTAAATCTGCTAAAAGGAGGTGGTGGAGCTCTATTTAGAGAGAAAATAGCTATGCTGAGCTCTAATAGAAGAATCATAATAGCTGATGAAACAAAACTCGTGGATAAGCTTGGCTCGACAAGGGCTGTACCCCTAGAGGTTGAGGTCTATGCGATTAACTATGTTATGAGAGAGATAGAGAGGCTGGGATATAGAGCCAGCTATAGGGAAGCTGAGGGAAAGTTAGGACCTCTGATAAGCGATAATGGGAATATATTGATAGATGTTTACACAGGCCCCATGGAAGATCCCATCTCTATTGATAGGCTTTTGAAAAACATAGAAGGTGTGATTACTACGGGGATTTTTCCGTATATGGGCTATGAGGTGGTGATAGGTAGGCTGAACGGGGCTGTGGAGGTCTTAAAAAGATAGTGGGATTTAAGTGGGCTCCACAGGAAGCAAAGGGGTCATATATTTTCATGGCCTCTGTACCGTTGATACCGTCATAACTTCAGGTAAAGAAGATCTATAAGATCATATGCATACCCAGAGGCCCCATAACTTCTTGTGGAACATGTGGAAATCTTGTTCAATATGCAAGCGTTACCAAAAGTTAGTAACGATCTTATACCTCTCAACATCAATAGATCTACTCAGTATCAAATATTAACCTTGATAACTCTCCAATTATATTTAAAAGCTTATCCCCCTTAGCAGATATCTTATTATATACACATTTCCTTTTACTAGATCTGCAATAGTCGGTATACCTTATTACAAGCCCCAAAGCCTCTAGCTCCTTCAACAACGCATGAGAGTCTCCCCAGCTTCTTAATACGCTTAGAAATTCACGTGTATACAGAGGCCTTTTCTTCAATACTTGAAGAGCCTTCACATACCTATAGATCTTTCTCAGCGTGTCAAGAAATTCGCCCTCCTCAAGTGATAGTAGCTCCTGCTTTTGCATCAAGCGGTCATCATATAAACCTGATATAATTAACATAGGTTATAAGTATTCCTATCCATAACTATAACCCTCCATAGGAAGTAGGGGGGTGACCGCGTTTGTTGGCTTAAAACACAATACCTTCATTGTTAACATAAAGTATTTTAGAGCCTTAGCTAGATCAACAGCCTATATACAATATTTTCCATGGTATATCCTTTCGAAACATGATCTATTATGATTAAGGCTTTATCACTCTCTCAGATCTACAATGATCAAAATTATATGGTTTTCACGCTCTAACCACATGTTTTAGGAAAACATATGTGGGATTTAAGTGGGCTCCACAGGAAGTAATGGGGTTTTCTTTAAATTTAAAGTTAGAGCTAAGCTATAGAATCTAATAGATCGGTTCCATATATTTGATTATCGATTAATATCTTGATATCAATAAGACAGTAAGATCTATGTTACACGGCGGCTCCAGGTCGTGCTATATATAGAGCCGCAGGAGAAGCCCTCCCCCCTACGCTCCCCCCGGTGACCTGTGAACGCTTGCGCCGAGGGTTAGGTTGCTCCCTTCCGGGCCTGGCCTGTTTCCCCTCGTGAAGGCGGTTTAGCCCCCTCCTCCGAGGAGGCCCCCGCCACCGCAAGCCCCACAGGGCGGGTTTCATAGCTGGGGGGAGGATCCTGCGGCTCTATATATAGCACGACCTGGTTACTGGCCCCCGCGTTACGCCCTTTTCGGGTATGGGGGTGGGCGAGGCCCCCGGCCCTACCCGCCATATAGATATACTGTTTCCCTGTTATTAAAAATATTCTACTTATTACCTTGCTATGAGGATCTATAGTTGAGAGTAAGGTATATGGGGTTAGCGGTTGGAATAGATCTTAAGGATCTAATAGAATATATAGAGAGTAGGAAAGCAGTTATAGAGGCTGAGCTTGAGAAGGCTATTAAGGGCTATGAGGGTGAGGTTCTAGAGATAATCAACTATATGTCAAAGGGTGGGAAGAGATTCAGAGGGATCCTCACTATACTGGTATGTGAGACCCTAGGAGGGAGGGTTGATGATGCATTAGATGCTGCGGTTGCAATAGAGCTTGTACATGCAGCATCACTAGCTCTAGATGATATAATAGACTTCGATACAATTAGAAGGGGATCTCTGGCATCTTGGATAAGATATGGTATCTCGAAAACAGTTTTGATCTCGAATATGCTTATACCGAAGGCACAGCTCATGATAGAGAGATATGGATTTGATGCTCTAGTAAAGGTTATAGAAGCATGGCTCCAAGCAACTAGCGGCGAGGTCATGGATGTATTTGGACCAAGCTCAGCGGTAGCAGGATATGAGACACTCGCTAGGCTGAAGACAGGCTCCGTCTTTAAAGCCTCTACATTCCTAGGTGCTAGAGCAGCTAGGGCTGGCAAGAACCTCGAAGATCTATCAACATCTTTCGGCGAGAACCTAGGTATTCTATATCAGATAGCAGACGATCTTGTAGACGTGTTATTAGAAAAAATTGATGAAAGAACACATGGGATAAAAATGTTTATGGAATGGCTAGGGAGTAAGAAGAGGGAGGAGGTTATCGAAAGAGCCCTCTCAAAGATATCTATATATATAAAGAGGCTTGAGACAATGATATCTAGATATCCCAAGAATAGGTATAGGGACTATCTATCAATTATACCTAGATATATGGTGTATAGCATGTTAAAGGAGGCAGGTAGAGAGGGTGAGGAGGTATATAGAAGCATTGTGGAGGCAACCGGCTAGCATATCTCTAGTTAAATACCGTATAGTTAAAGAGCCAAGGGATCCCAATGGTTACTAGGCTATCTACAGGGATACATGATTTAGATCTAATGATTGAGGGAGGGATACCCGAAGGATTCTTTATAGCAATAGTAGGAGAGCCGGGTACTGGGAAAACGGTTCTGAGCATGCACTTCATACACCAGGGCATCCTAGATGGGGATAGATGTATATATGTTACCACAGAGGAGGATAGAGAATCAATTATGGATCAGGCTATGAGATTTGGATGGGAGTGGAAACCCTTCCTAGGGAAAAGGCTCATAGTTATAGATGCTCTGAAGACACAAGAGGATCCATGGTCTCTGCAGGAGATGGAGGTGGAGACATTGATAAACAAGATTATAGAGGCTAAGAAGGCTCTGGGCTATGGAAGAGCTAGGCTTGTAATCGATTCCATATCTGCTTTCTGGCTTGAGAAACCAGCTATGGCTAGAAAATATAGTTATATGATTAAAAAGGCTCTCAGTAGATGGGGCTTCACTACATATCTAGTCTCGCAATACGCGATCACAACAATGTTTGCCTTCGGCTGGGGTGTTGAGCATATAGCAGATGGTATTATAAGGCTTAGAAGAAGGATTTCAAAGGGGGTTTTAAAGAGATACCTCATGGTGGAGAAGATGAGGAATACAAACCATGATAAGAAGATCTATGAGATAGATATTACAGCGAGAGGCCTCACAATCTTAGGGCCTGCCGATCTTGATATAGAGGATGTATCATCACCCAGCTATATATCTGGTAGATAGAGCCTAGAAATATACCGATTATAGATCTATAGAAGGGTAGGATAATATGAAGAAGGCATTGAACACTCTCATTATTCTAGGCTTTATTACAGTAGTAATGAGCATCTACATACATGATCCCATCTTTCTAGGCCAATATACCGATTATATAGCAATATATATTAGAGATCCATCTAAAACTATAACCGGATATCCATATCTGGATTACCCCTTTGAATACACACCTCTAATAGCTCTTCAATGGATGGTTGCATCAAAAATAGCTCTCTATATGCTCTCCCATGGATTCGATCCACTCTCATCTATCACAAGGGCATTCTATATAACCAATACTATCTTCTACGCACTATATATACTCGCTATATATTTCATAGCACAAGAGGCTAATGCGTCCAGGGTATCAAAAGCTTTAGCTATAATCTCTCCATCTATGGTCTACTATCTCTTCTATAACTGGGATATATCTGCATCAGCTTTAATGGCTATAGGTCTTTTTCTGCTATTGAGAGCTAGGTATTATATGGCATCGTTTTTTCTCGGGCTCGCCGCATCTATAAAGATATTCCCTGGAATAGCTATTCTTACATCAGCGATCATCATGTATAGAGAGGGACTAGGCCTTAGAAAAATACTTATAGCCCTGGCTATAGGTGTATCTACAGCGTTAGCACCATATATAATTCTTCTCCTAGTATATGCTCCAGCGTTTTTCTATATAATTAGCTATCACTCTAACTGGTATTGTGAGAACTGCTTCTATGTGCTCTTTACCAGCGATATATTTGATCCACGTTTCAGAATGGTGTCTACCGCGCTTATGATCTCTATACCCCTTCTCTATTCCTTTTATATATTTAAATATAGTTCTATCACAAAGCACCTATCTGTAATGGCCCCCCTGATCTCTACATCTCTCTCGATAAGCTTTTCATATGTATATTCACCCCAGATGAATATCATGATCTCCCCCCTCTACATAGCTCTCAGAGATAAGAAAACCTATTTGCTCCTCCTCCAAGATATTCTTAACACCCTTATCATGATACTATGGTTTCATGAAAGTACTATCTCAGGATCTCTGGGTATTGAGAGTAGGGGTCCCTGGCATAGAGAGAGTCCTATACAATGGATAGCGTTTACCAGGATATTACTGCTATGGATAATAGCGATTCTTATTGCTAGAGAGTTGAAATTAGAGACGCGTTTCAAATCAATATAGCTAGGATCTCATCACTATTTAAGCCGTGATAACGCTTTACTATCACTAGGTATTCTTCTCCTCCCTATATGGGCTTCTAAGAATCCTAACAATTTCCTGAGCCTTCCACTCAGAGATACCCTCGACCCTGCTTAGTTCTGAGGGACTTGCGCTGAAAACAGCCAAAACGCTCCCGAATTTTCTAAGCAGCCTTCTAGCTAGCTTTGGGCCTATATATGGCAAGCTCTGAACTATATATAACTGCCACTCCTCAATACTCTCTAGCTTCGGCTTTTTATGTGCTACAGGATATCTATAAAGGCTACTCTGGCTCTTCTGGGCTAGTGTGTGTATAAAATAGGCGGCTTCCTCATCATCTGAGGAATATACAATGCTAACACCATCTTCTCCTACAAGCCTCGCCAATGATCCATACACCGATTGCCATCTATCAGTATAGAGTCTGATCTCGGAGGGCGAGCCCTGAACTAATATAATGGCTCTCTCATAAACCTCTAAAAGCCTTCTCACCTGATCGAATAGACGACCATCAAATATGCTCCTAACAAGATCGTGGATGTTTTTCCTCTCCACAGCGATTGTATCTGCTACCACATAGTCTCCAACATCTAGCATCTTATATACAATATAATCTCCTAATCTACTCAGTATCTGGGGTATCCCTGACATCCTTTCCCTCTCATCAACAATTATCTTTGGCATTGTCCCCATGTAATATTATAGAATATTACTAGGCTATATTAGGCATCCTGACTTTTATAAATGGAAGAAGCTATCTATGGGAATATCTATTGATACTTCTAGCTATATTGAGGGCCTCTGACATTAATTAATAGATCGATCTAGCTGAGATATAGCTTAGGCCCAGAATTTTATATAGATCAATTTTTATATTCTTGTAATAGAATTTTCCGTCTTTATCAATAATTAAGCAGAGATATTAATTACTGATGATATTAAGCTAACGAGAAATATTTTCACTAACCTCTGAGGGTTTTTAAATATGAAGTATTTTTATGGAGATGAACATGGGTATCGGGAAAAGGTATATAAAGGGTTTGAGCGAGCTGGTAGTGATCATGATAGCTGTTGCGATAGCGATTCCAGTGATGTTTCTCCTCCAGGCATGGTTAACAGGACAGATAGCCAAGATGCCTGAGCTGGAGTCTGTAGCAGCTACCTATAATGCTAAACTCATTAATACGAATACTATATTGGTAAGTATTACTGTTACTAACAATGGTAATGATCCTATAAGTGTTGATAGCATCTTAGCCGTGTATACCACGAGCAACGGATCTATAAAGCCGCTAAACACAACCACAACGCTATCTGGAAATCTGCCAATAACTATAGATCCCAAGTCAAGTAAAACCATCATAATAAATATTGATGGAGCCTCGAATGTCGATAGCATAGTTGTGGCTGTAAGATCGCTAACTACAAATGCTCAGAAAATGATAAAGGCAACAGGAATTTGATGGTGATCTAGTTGCTTAGATTTTACACAAAAAACCTTTTTTCTAGATCTAAAAGCATTGAATCGATTCTAAGAAGGAGACTCATAGGAAGCAAGGGATCCATTATGGCTAAGAGGGTTAGCACAACAGATGAGGAGAATATAAGCACTATTACCATAAATCAGGATAAAACGAATTCAGAGTTTGGAGAGATCCTATTTGAATATAGCGTGGGGCCATATAAAATCTCTGTCATGAGCCTAGATGGAGAGTATATATATCTTTCTGAGCTGGTTCCTAAGCCCTCTAAAGAGTTATTAACTATTATAGAGGGGGCGGCGCGGGAGCTAATTAGATATGTTCCTGAAGATCAGGATCTGGATGACTATTATATAGCAGAAGTACTTAAGAGGATCTATAGTATTCCGCACGACTATATAGATCTCTCTATCTACCTAGTTAAGGAGAAGCTTAGATATGGTAAAATCCAGGTTCTTCTAGACGACCCCTATGTAGAGGATATAAGTGTAAGCGGTCCAGGCCCTGTTTGGATCAGGCATAGGAGTATAGTTGAGATAAACCCTAATGTAGATATGATTAGAACAAATATAGTGCTTAGCATGGATGACGTGCTCTCTCTACAAAGATATATATCTACTAGATGTGGTGTATATCTATCTAGATCGAATCCAATAGTGGATACACAGCTTCCAAACTCCGACGGCGGGCACAGGGTTCATATGGTTGATATCATAGTAGCCGGTGAAAGGCCAGAGATATCTATTAGGAAGAAGCTGAGGGAAAGGGTAACAATTGAATGGCTAATCGAGAGGGGATCTATCCCGAGGGCTGTAGCAGAGTATCTAAAGCTTGTGGTTTGGAGTAGAGGCTCCATCGTAATTGCAGGGCCCCCTTCTAGTGGTAAGACCACGCTTTTAAAGGCAATACTATATAGCTTTGTACCTCCAACCTGGAAGGTAATTATTATAGAGGATACCCCAGAGATAGAGATACTTGAGAACAGCCCCTGGATAAGATATTCCACATATGATCTCGGATCTCTTCACATAGATCAATTTCTTCTCGCAAAGGCAGCACTTAGATCATCTGCTAACAAGATCCTAGTCATAGGTGAGACTAGAGGAGCTGAAGCACAGGTTCTCTCACAGGCCCTTAATATGGGTATGGGTGCAATAACAACATTCCACGGCGGATCCTCGGAAGAGGTTATTACAAGACTTATGTCCCCACCAATAAGTCTCTCAAAACACCAGATCAGCAGTATATGGACAATAGTTGTAATGAGCTCTGAATGCCAGGAGATCCGTAAAACATCGAGATGCGTGCGTAGCGTAGATGAGATAATACCTATAGGAGATGATATTAAGATTAAGAACCTATACTCTCTAGGGATAGGAGAGCCGAACACTGGAGAGCTTATATTGAATAGCTCTAGACTACCCACCTATGTAAAGGAGAAGGCGGCGATAGCTGTAGCTGAGAAGGGGGGTAATGGTGGGGCTTCTAGCTGATATAAGAAGAAGATATATAGATCTTGTTTCGCTCTCGATTTCCAGCTATAGAGACTATATATCGCTTGGGGCTGAGGCTAGATTAGCTCTAATCGGATCTTTAGCTTCTATAGTATCATCGATCTTAATTATAATCTTTATAGAGATACACTATAAGTTTGAACTATCCTTTCTAATAGCTGTGGTTGGAACACTGTTATCTAGTTATAAGGTAATAGAGAGGATCTCAAAATCTCTTGAGAGGAGAAAGGGGCTTGTGGAAGAGCTTCCCTATCTAATGTTCATGGCATCTGTCACAGCCAAGACGGGTATGGAATTAATAGAAGCGTTAACATTTATAGCTACTAACGATAGCAAAGGGAGGGTTTTTAGATATTTCTCAGGTATATCGAAGAGACTGGTTAACATATCTAAATATATAAGCATCTATGATGCCTTAGAAAATATATCGGGTATACCAAGAGCTGTTAAGAGGGTATTTCTTAGCTATATAGCTAGCATCGCCCAAGGTATAGGTGTCGAGGCCTTAAGATCTATGGGGGCGGAGATGATCAGGGAGTCATCGAAGCAGATCTCTAGAATAATAGATCTTTCCGCCCAGGGAGGGCTACTAGCTGTGATGATTATGACAACAGCTCCTATGCTGATCCTAGGTATTTCCCCAATAGTTGGAGGCTATATAGCACTTTCAGCGGCTATCATGATTACTATTGCGACACCACTTATATTGATAGCTATACCTCCAACGCCATACCCATTTAGGCAGATCCCCGTATTATCGCCTAAACTATATTCAATACTTAGGGCACTATCTATTTCAACCCTTATTGGGCTCTACATAAGTCTGTATATACAGATGCTTATACAACCAGTTAATTTACCATCTAGAGAACCCATTATGAGCTTGATCTATATTTTCTCCTTATTACTAATAGTTCTAGGCCTTATCTTCACAGCTATTTATATCTTCTATATTAGAAATATGAGATCGATTAGAGATCTCTTAGAGGCGGCTGGTAGCTATGTTAGAGTATATAGAACCCTAGCAGGTTTCGATATAGATAGATATCTTAGTGGTATAAAGCTATCGGTTCCATGGATACTAAGCTATATAGCGCTTTCAGTTAGATTTCTAATGGAAAGGGGAGAGATAGATCCATACGTATTTAGTAGATTTTCAGATGAGATAGGGGATATTCTTTCGAAGAGTGTTAATAAGCTCTTCACATCTTCGATCCCTCTAGCATCCTCGCTTCTGCAACCAATATTTCTCTCCCAGATTATCTTAATGATGCATGTTGGAGAGCTATATACATTCATATTATCAGCTGTATCCATACTTGCAGCATCACTTATATCCTCTAAGGTGTTCTTCGGCGAGATCTATAATACTCTTATCCCTGGGATATCGATGATCCTTCTCTCACTGCTTATGCCTTTGAGGTGACGAATATGATCCAAAGGATTGGAAAGACCTATAAAGTGGAAGAAGTGAGGAGGATAGAGGTACCGCAGCTTCTAGCCAGCTATGGTCTTACGCTAAAGCCCTCTAGAATTAACCTGGAAGCGATATTTGTTGAGGTTCAAAGCAATATAGATATTATAGTGAGGCCCTCGATCGGGATTAAAACTAGCTCTATAAAGCCATGGATCTTCTATGTTGAGTCAGATGTTCCCAGGCTCTGTATAGATTCAGCATGTTATAATCTAGAGAATAGGCTCAAGATCGCTCCGCTTAGCGAGAATACCTTTATAGCCTCCTCTGGGAAAAAGGGCTATCTGATCGAGGTACTGGGGGAGGGGTTGAGTGTGAGAAATATAGATGTTGGGGGGATTATAGGTTATGCACCATTCACAGATAGGATAGTGCTTCTCATATCATCGAGAGGGCTTAGGAGGAAGGTGATGGCAGTTGATCAGGGATACACCTATAGTATTGATTCTTATTGTATTGAGAGGGTGGAGGGGCATTCACTAGTAGCTTATGAGTCTGAGGGATACACAAGGATCTACTTTGGAGTAGACTATGGTGGCTACTCCTTCTACGATATCAAGGGATCTCCAAGTATATGTAGCATAGGTCATCGTGTTGCAAGCATAGGAATCAATGGGAAGGGCTCTATATACATTGGTAGAGGCCTCTATCTAGAAACCCCTCTAAACTCAAAGGCCATTGCATGGATACCCGAGAAGAGAGAGCTTCTCCTATATGATGAGAAAAGTGGATGGCTCATAGAGAGTGACTTAAAGAGTTTTAAACCTATAGCTAGGCTGCCGGAGAAACCTATATATATTGGCTCTACTAAAGACTCCCATATAGTATCTGTATCAGGCAATATTCTAGCTATAAAGGATTCTATTCTAGTTAGACCCGATCTACATGGGCGGATGATTAGAGCTGTTTCAGCAAGCCATAAGGGTATTGTTATCGACACCGGTAATAATACGTTGATCGCATCTATAGATGGGAGGGTTCTAAAAGAACTGAAGAAGAGAGAGGATATAACCTGTTGGGGCTTTACGGATAAGCTTCTCTGTATATCAGGTTACTTCATAGGTATTATAGATCCTGATAAGGAGGAAGAGATCATTGTAGGTGAGCTTGAACAAGAACCTGGGATCTATGTAAAGGGATCTAAAGCGATCCTAGATATAAGTTTAGAGGGGCCAATAGATATTCTAGATAGTATTAGAGATGGAGATAGGTATATTGCTAAGATAGCATCGAAGACGCTTACAGGTGAAGTAGAGGTTAAGATGGTGCTTAAAAACCTATTGGAAGATCATGTGTTAAATGCTAAGCTACATATACCGCTACCTGAGATCGAGGTAGTAGAGGCTGAAATGATCACAACACCAAGTGGGATTTTTATGAAGTGTAATAGCCCTGGTTATGTAAAGGCTATTATCAATATGAGAGGAAAAGAGGGATTCCACGAACTCTATAAATATGTTGCAAGGGTGAAGACTGGAGAAAAGGTTATTGGTAAGAAGAGCTTCATATATATAGGAAATGCAGAGCCGATTAAACTAGAAATATGTATAGATGCAGGAGTTGAAGAAGCGGAGCTCGAGATAGTAGGTTTTAGAGAGGTAGAGGGAGAGGCATTCTATAGATCAACTGTTAGGGGCAGATCTATAGATATGATACCAAAGCTGGAGATAATACATAGAGAAGGATTTAGCAGAATATATCTAAAGATAAACACAATCGGAGATCTCAAGGTAGATAGAGCTACGTTGAGACTCTCCTGCCTAAACACCGTCTTTGAAAAGAGCGTTGAGGGGGAGGATGAAATAGTTATGAATATCGCTGGATGCGAAGCACCCGCCTCAATATCTATAATCGCTGAGGCTGGGGGATTTATATGGCGATTCTCAAGAAATATCACTCTTAAGGAGTTAGAGATATGCTTAAACAAATATATGAGTCAGGGCACACTAGATAGGGTGAGATGTTCTGAGGGAGGGTTCTACAAATATGTTGATGGTATATCCTATGAGGATAGATCCCCTATAAGAAGTATGGATATATTTTATGGAAGAGGATGCACCCTTATACTAGATACTACTAAGGATGCTAGCTACATCGTTACAAGCATCGTGGGAGGGCTATATAGATATGGCTCTCTAAAGTCTGGGATAAACCGCATTGATCTCGATAGATGTTGCGTAGATATGCCTCTCCGCCTATGTATATATGATGGGGCTTCATATAGAGAATACCTGATCAATCCCCCACCTGTGGAGAAGCTGGTTAAACATGCATATGTAACATCATATAAGCTCTATAATATTCTGGAGAGGATAGTCAATGAATATCAAGAAGATCTTGGGGATTAGGGATGATATTGCAAAGATCCTATATGGATCGTCAGATCTAAGGCTAGTTAAGGGGAGAATCGTTAG
Source organism: Sulfolobales archaeon (assembly GCA_038897115.1). Lineage (NCBI taxonomy): Archaea > Thermoproteati > Thermoproteota > Thermoprotei > Sulfolobales > Sulfolobales archaeon. The sequence goes on from JAWAXC010000007.1 coordinate 16,581, forward strand.
CTGTTGGAATAAGGGGTGTGTGGCAAAGGGCTTTCTAATTGTAAGAGATTTTATCGATATGCCAGAGGATCTCAGTGAAAGAGATCTAAGGAAAATACTGAATTCATATGTAAGGACACTTGCAGAGAACGCCCCAATAGATCTAAGGGTTATAGTGCTTCCAACAAGATCAGATGAGGTTATAGCTAGGATAGAAAAGGCTATACAGGTGAAGCAGATCATATTAGAATCTGATCCTTCAAATGAAAAGCTAAGAACCGAGATCGAGAGGCTCAAAAGGATAAAGAAGAGGATATTAGATGGGGAGATGCCCTTCTCGATCAACATGATCTTCGGTGTAACAGCTTTAGGAACCACAGAGGAGGAGGCAATTGAGAAGCTATCTCGCAAAATGGAGATCCTGAAGGAGGAGCTCAGAGGGTTGGGTATATATGTAGAGGATCTCAGAGGCCTAGGGGCTATAGCATTTATTAATGAGTTTTTTCGCAGAGCCTAGAGGACTCCTTCTAAAAATCATTAGCAAGATAGTTAGCAGACCTTTCCTAGCATCATCTATCCACTCTATATACTTCTCCCCCTTCCTAAGAACATCTCTCCATTCAAGGGGGATCCATAAAAGCGGGATTCTAATAGGTAGAATAATAAATAGTGGGAGAAACATCTTTTGGAACCCCAACAACTCTATGAGCCCTCACGTAATAGTTGTGGGGCCAACAGGTTCCGGTAAGACGGAGACCTTGATAAGCATCGCTACAAAGATGCACTCTATTTTCTCAACAACCATTCTCGCTATAGATGTGAAGGGGGATATAGAGGCTAGGCTATTGAAGAGGGGATATCCATTTAGATCTATAGATATACCTAAAACCCCCCTAGGATCTCTCTACCCATTCTACATAGATCCAAATGCTAGGGCTGGTCAGGTTTTCGATGCTATAATCAGCTCCTTCGATGTTAATGATATAAAGATGCAGGCAGCTATATACAAAGCGATTAGAGGGGCTTATGAGAAAACTCCAACGCCTAGCTGGCAGAATGTGCTCTTTGAACTCTCTCAGGAGGATGAGCATGTTAGGATACTAGTATCGAGGATTGTGGATGAGATCTCCTATCTAGATGGTGGAAGACAGCAGGCTGGACATTATGAGATTGTTGAGGGAGAGGTAAATATTATATCGCTCTCGAGGATCTCTAAGGAGAAAGAGGAGATGCTAAGCTATGCAATGAACATGATTTTTCAAGATATGCTTAACTATATGTCCTCTAAGCATGTAGATCCTAGATATGTTGGGGGAGCGATAGTAATAGATGAGGCATGGATCCTCACTAGGAAGGGGAAGAGCCCGGCTAGACTATTAAACCTAGTAAAGCTATCCAGGGGATATGGGCTAGCCGTTCTTCTAGCCACACAGAGTTTCAGAGATTTTGGGGATGAATGGGATAGGATTTTAGAGAACTCAGGTCTCTTGATAGCGCTTAGCAATCCAAGTAAAAGGTTCTGGAGCGATGCGTCTAAATTCCTGAAAATAGATAGAGAAGCTATAGAAGAGCTCATGGTTATAATGAGAAGGGGTGATGCCCTTATAAGAATCCTCCCAGATCCCAGGCCCCTACCCGTTTCCCTCGAGATAGAAGCTATAGAAGATCTTATGGTGGTGAGGTGAAGCCAGATTCTGGGGCAAAAGTTAATTAAGATCATTCCATGTATTGCGATAAATAGGTCTCTCCACAATCGATCTTCTTATATCTTGTCTTAAGCCAAATATAGATCATGGAGATCTCTAGGGTAGAACCTTATAAGAGATTGTGATAGAAGCAATACAAGATAAGATCGTAAAATCTCCTACTTTATTAGCTCTAGAATGCTATTAGGTAGTGAGTGATAAGTGATGAATATTATGGCCTCCAAGGAGGTAGCAATGATATCTAGAAAAGCAACATATTTCTATAAAAGCACTATTTTCATAGGGAGATATTTAGCTATATATACAAGAACATAAGCTGGGTGTATATCTATGAGGATACTGATGATCCATGCAGAGGAGTTTAGCTATAGAGTTCGTGAGCCAGCAATTGAGAAGCCGGAGGAAGTAGCGGAGAGGGAGAATCTTAAGAAGAATGTGTTAGTTGTGTTCACAACAATAGAAAGGGGGGATGAGCAAGATAGAGGAATTATAGAAAGGGCATCTGAGGAGATTATAGATGTGATGAAGAAGGTTAGTGCGAAAAGCGTTTTATTATATCCCTATGCCCACCTCTCACAAGATCTAGCACCTCCTGAGACAGCTCTTCAAATGCTTAGAGAATTAGAGAGGGTTTTAAGGGAGAGGGGTGTAGAGGTATCTAGAGCCCCCTTTGGCTGGTATAAAGAGTTTATGCTAAAATGCTATGGTCACCCGCTGAGCGAGCTTTCAAGAACTTTGAAGCCAGGTGCAAGGGTTAGGAGGGCTGTTGAGAAATCCTATTACATATTAGATTTAGATGGAAAGCTCTACAAGCCCGAGGAGTTTGACTATAGTAAATATCCTGATCTAAGGGTTCTGGTGGAGAAGGAGGTATTTAAGAAGGAGGGGGAGGGGGGAAGATCGCGTGTATCTGAATATATGAGGAAATTCGGCTTTGAGTGGGAGGAGTTCTCAGACCCAGGTCATATGAGATATAGCCCGCATGCCACCGCTATACTAGATAGTGTTTCCCAATATTCATACTCAGTTGTGAGAAGCCTGGGAATACCTGTCTTCAGGGTTAAGGGGACAAATATGTTTGATCTTTCGGTTAGGGCTGTTAAGGAGCATGCGGATCTATTTGGCGATAGACTGTATGAGGTTGAGAGCGAGGGCTCGAGGCTTGTTATGAGATATGCTGCGTGCCACCAACAGTTTGCGATGCTCAAAGACTGGATATTAAGCTATAGAGATCTTCCTATGGGGATGTTTGAGGTAGCTGATAGCTATAGATATGAGCAGAGGGGCGAGCTCCTCCTAGGATTCAGGCTTAGAAGGTTCCACATGCCAGATATGCATATACTGTGCAAAGATCTTGAGGAGGCTATGAGGTTAACCCTAAAGATAAGGGATAAGATCTTTGAGGAGGCTAAGAAGGTGGGGAGGGATTATGTAGCTATTATAAATGTTACCAAGGGCTTTATGGAGAGATCTATGGATTATCTAACAGAACTCGTTAAAAGAGATGGGAAGCCAGCCCTGGTGGTGGTTTACCCAGATAATATCTACTACTGGGTGATCAATGTTGAGTATAACATAATAGATGTCACACAGAAGCCTAGGGAGATAGCTACTTTCCAAATAGATATTGGTAATGCAGAGAGATTCGGCATATCATATGTAGACCCAAATGGCACACAGAGAAGACCCCCAATAATACATACAGCTATTATTGGAAGTGTTGAGAGATATATATACATGCTCTTCGACACAGCAGCTAAGATAGAGGAAAGCGGTAGAACCCCCTACCTACCCTTCTGGGTATCGCCTATCCAAGTAAGAATCATACCGATAAAGCAGGAGCATATGGGATACGCACTTGAAGTGTACAAAGCTATATCTGAGAGGGGCTTTAGAGTAGATATAGATGATAGGGATGAGAGCCTAGCTAAGAAGCTCAGGGATGCAGGGATAGAATGGGCATATTTCGTGGTGATAATAGGCGATAGAGAGGTTAAAACGAGAACCATAACTGTTAGGGAGAGACCATCAGGGGATCAAAAGACATATACTATAGAATCCTTCTTAAACCTGTTAGAGGAACTCTCAAAAGGCTATCCAAAGGTGGAACTCACAATGCCCGAGCTAGTTAGTAAGAGACCCTCCCTCCCATATCTAAGGGAGGTATAGTTATTTAACAACCGCCTCTCTCCACCGCTAAACAGAGATCTTGGTATCTCTATGAGCTACTGTTGAGCCTAACGGCATATGACCTCCATCACTTGGAGGGTTTTCACTAATAATTATGAAATAGTTATAAGAATGAGATATAAATCTCAGCATAGCATAGAAAGACAGGATCCAGGATAGAGAACAGTAACTCAAAGCTTCTGCCCCAGCGGTTATACATAACACATTATTTTAAAAGGGGAAAGTGTCTCTATAGCCACCCTCAGATCTTCTTTAACTTTATCAACATCTATACACATATATTTGGATACATTATCGAGTATTTTAAGTGCTCTTTTCGCTAATAATTCGAATTCTCTAACCCTACCCTCTTGAATCTTTACGAAGGAGGCTGCTGTTAAAATAAGACCGTGTAGAGCTTTCTCACCAGATACTCTCCATAATGGCTCTAAAGCCTCATGGGCTTCCCAGAATCTCTCCTCGTTAAATAGATCTACAAATTTCTTTAGGATCTCATGTCTATTTACTGTATAAGGCTGTGAGGGCTCCTCTCCAAGAGATCTCCAGAGAACTATCTCTCCTATAATATTCTTTATAGTAGCTATAGCTAGAGGAAGATCTGGATCCCAAATCTCTATCTCAACATGCTTAGAGGCAATCCTTATGTTTGGGATCTTCATAGAGCATCTAAGGAGACTCAATAGGTACTCCCTATCACTTGGCCTATAACCTCGATTGTTTCTTGTTATAAATAGATATCTTCTCAATCTATACCAGCCTTTCTAGTTATATATAGCTCGCCTGCTTTTCTAGATATACCTTGAATAGGCTCTTCTGATACTAAATATATCTCTTTATTCCCAATCCTCATGATTTTCCCCCTTATATCAAGCCTTAGATCCTTGATCTCGGTGTGTATCTCTTCATGGATTTTAGATCCTGTTAAGGCATTATAGGTTGCTATCCTCACCTCATAACCCGAGACACCGTTATCCCTTATATATATCATGGAAAAGCCTTCTGGGGTCTCTCTATTCATATTCTACGCCATATAGTAGAGTAATGCTCAAAATAATAATTATAATCAAGGATCTTGGATCCTTTGATAGAGATAACAGCAATTAAATCATAGTCCCTAGCATGTCTAGAAGTTACATAAAAGCATTTTCCAGTTTTATTAAAAATATGGAGATAAGCTAGTAGGATAGAGGCTAGGTGCTAGATATGAAGCGTTCACCGCATTGTATAGAAAGGCGTTCTGAATATTACTTCTTATTATCCCAAGATCATCCTGAGATGTCATATATAGAGATGGTAAGCATGTTAAAATCTATTAATAGGGATTACCGCCTACTCTATATGGAGCCAGGGCTAGCAATTATTAGATTTAATAACTCAATTGAGGATCTAGGTAATATCTCGCCTGCATATATAAAGGAGATAGGTATTTCACTATATATAGAGCCTCTAAGGGATGGATTCACCCCTTACGCAGCAATTAGATCTTTAAAAATGCTATTCAAATGTAGATCTAGGGTGGATATTAAAATATATAGCCTTGGTAGAAGAAAATTAGCCTGTGATTATACATTAATTATCAAAGAAATTATAGAGGGACGTGAAAAAATATTTAGCAAGGATCTGAAGGGAATTGAGGTTAGAGGATCTGAAGATAGTTGGGAATGTCCCACTCAGATCTCAATAATCGCAGGAAATATAGTAGTAATTGGATACCCAATCGCTACGAGAATAAAGTATTTGAAAGGGGATGTAGAGGATAGAAAATATATGAGGAGGGAAGATATAGTCTTTATGGCTAATATATATAGTTATTTATATAATGGTAAAAGAAAAGTCTTTGATCTATTTTCTGGCTATGGCTATATACTAGATGAGCTATGTATCAGAGCATCTCCCAAGATAATTATTGGAAGTGACATAGATCCTAGGAAAGTAGCTGTATCTAAAAAGATGGTTAGGCATCAATGCACCTTCGATCTAGTTGTAGCAGATGCCATGTATCCGCCTTTCCGAAGAGCCTGTGTAGATGCCATTATATCGGATCTTCCATATGGGAGGAGGAGTAAGGTTTACAGCGATGAGACGCTTAAACTACCTATATCGTTTCTCAATAGAGCTTCAGATGTGCTTAGCGAGGGCTCAATAGTTATTCTAGCATTATCTCTAGATCAGTTTAGGCATCTTAAGACCTTTCTCAGAGATAACCCCTACTATAAATTAGTATCCTTCTGCATACAATACGTCCATGGAAGCCTTTCGAGAGTATATATTATCCTTCGATTTACTCAAAAAACAGTTACACAATAATTAAAATATTGCTTAGATACGTCTTTGCTAAGGAGAGGAATCCCTTGCTGTGAATCCAGCCACACGCCTTCTAAGATGCCTCCCACTAGATCCTTTAAACCTCTCCTCCTCCCAAACATTGCCCCTTTCGTGATAACCGCGCTCTTCCCAGTATCCATCAACATAATGATCTATGAATACTAGCCTTTCAACCCATTTAGCCCCTTTCCAGCCATAAAGGTGGGGTATGAAGATCCTGGCTGGGAAGCCTTGTTCAATTGTTAAGGGCTTTCCATTGATCTCTATGGCAATTATAGCCTTGGGATCTCTAATATCCTCTATTGGGATAACAGTTGTATATCCATCTAAGCTAATTGTATATAGCCACCTAGCATCACTTCTTACCCCAGCCATATCCATGATCCTTGCCAGAGGCACACCCCTCCATCTAACATTAGCAACGCTCCAACCTGTAACGCAGTGAAAATCTGATATATACTCGAGATCAGCTAGCTTCTTCAGCTCTTCATAGTTGAACTCTAATCTCTTTTCCACAAGCCCCTCCACCTTTAATCTATATCTCTCAATATCTACCTTAGGAATCCCGAACTCCGCATATATTATAAATCTCGGTATATATCTTTGCCCCGGAGGGATCTGTTTAGCCTGTGCCTGGCTCATCTTTCTTCACAACCACATTTCTCACTAGATTATACTAGCTTGGTAATAAGCTATAATGATATAAAGCTCTCCCTTACTTTTTATAATTGAATGTTGGGGAAAGGAGTCTGTTTTTATAGCTCTATTATTTCTATGCTCTTCTTATTAGAGGTGTTGTTTATCAATAATAGCTTATCATATGTATGGGCTTCTGATGCTTCTTTTAAGATCTTCTCTTTTATATATTGTATTATGTTAGTGCTTTCAGAGAGGTCCTTTGTATAGATCGGCTCTACACCCCAGAGTAGGTGGGCCTGTCTATATGGGTCTATGTTATTTGTTATGAAGTAGATCTTATGTTTTGGCTTATTTACAGAGATCGGAATAGCATCTCTAAGATCTATATCTATTATTGCTATTGGGGCTTGCATGCTTTCAGAAAGTCTGTAGATCCCATATGGGAGCCTGCCTCTCCTTCCAATGCTAGGTACTATTTTCTTCTGCTCTGTGCCTCCATATATGATCTCGGGATCTTTTTCAGCCCTCTCTATAACCCTCTTCGCCCACTTAACAGCCTCTATAGGGTACATACCCACAGCGGTTTCTCCTGTTAGCATTATCCCATCAACACCTTGTGCTATTACACCATAGAGGTCTCCAACCTCAGCTCTTGTAGGGACTGGTGAGTTCATCATGGATTCGAGGATCTGGGTTGCAACTATACATGGCTTCCCCATCTCTCTACATATATTAATAATTCTTCTTTGGATCGCTGGAATCTCTTCTAAACCTATGTTCATCCCTAGATCCCCTCTGGCGATCACAATCCCATCTGCCTCCTCAGCTATAGTCTCTATATTTTTAACAGCGCTCATGTTCTCAATCTTAGCAAGGATCTTCTGCTTCCCGCCTAAGCTCTGTATAGTTTTCCTCACAATCCTTAGATCCTCAGGGCTTCTCACATGGCTAGCACCGATGTATGAGAAACTGTTTTCAACAGAGAATCTAAGGGCCTCTAGATCTCTCTCCCTTAGGATCTGGGAGCTTATCTCCTTGCCCCTGATCGCAAGCCCCTTTCCAGATCTAAGGATCCCATCGGTTAACGCTATAGTCTCTACCCTTCCCCAGCTAGAAGATACAACTTCAAGCACAACCCTCCCATCATCAAGCAAGATTATATCGCCCTCATCAACCAATTCATAGAATTCCATATCGCGTACAGGAACACCGTCTCCGGCATTTGAAAACACGATCTTGCTGCCTCTTTTGAATGGGAGCTCGCCAAAGTCTCCTAACCTTATCGAGGGTCCTGGGAGATCCCCTATTAGGCATATATAATCCTTCACTAGAGCCTCTAGATCCCTTATAGCGCTCACTATCTCCCCCCAAAACCTGGCATCTCCATGTGCAAAGTTTATCCTCATACATCTAACACCTAGCCTATAGAATTCTCTCAAAATATCATGGCTCTTGGATGCTGGTCCAATAGAGGTTATTATCTTTGTCCTCAAGAGTCTTCACAAGTAATAATATGTATCAGGGGATATTAGCTGATACGTAACTAACTATAACAAGCAATTAATAATACTTATAGGAGTCGAGTAATGGGTGGTTATATAGTGTTTAGCTATATATACACAGGATCTTTTTAATGATTACTAATCATTAAAAAGATCTTAGTAGTGTTTTAAAGAGACAATCGATCTAGTAGCTAGGTAAGTTTCTCTAACGTTATATATGAACTAATAGGAAGAAATTCTAGGAGGATAATATAGTTGCGTCTAGGCAGGTTGTTCCTGCTATACCTCTCTGTAGCTGTTGTGAGGGCTGCTAACGCTGTATTTATAGTATCAATAGCTCTAACATATCCGGAGATAGGCGCAGCTACGATAGGTCAGCTATTAGCTGTCTACTCAATAGTTGAGGCGCTATCTGGTTTTTTATGTGGGGTTATATATGAGATTCTAGGAGTAAGGATCTCTCTTCTAATTTCCTCAGCTGTGCTCACATTGTCTTATATGGCTATGAATAATGCATCTAAATTCTCAGATCTTTTCATATTCAATGCCCTCGCAGGACTATCTGCATCTATGATACTGGTTTCGTCCCTATCAGCTATAGCTGAGGGGACTATGGGGGTTGGCACTGCTAAGAGGATCTTTGGGGTCGGCGGTTTTGAGGCATCGAATCTAGGGGGATATGCTATTGGCTTTGCTCTAGCAGGTCTCCTAGAAATCCTGGGGATGTTGAGAGGGTTTATAGTGCCATCTATTCTAGCTTCTATAGCGGTTGTGACAAGCATATTTATAACACCTATTAGATCAGAGCTGAGGAGAGGTTATAGAATTTACCAAATTGAAAGGAGATCCCTCTTTCTAATCCCCATGTGGCTTGGGATGGCGTTAATACTTGGCGTAGGTTTTCTCTCACCAAAGATACTAAGTAGCCTGAAGCTAGGGGTCTCAATACCATTTCTAGCTAATATCTCTATTACCAGTATATCTAGCAATTACATAGGTTCTCTTGAAAATATAGGAGCTAATCCTAGCATCGGTTTGTTATTGATACTAGCCCTTCTAGGCGTCTCTCTAGGCATTATGGTGGGTAGTGGAATATCGGCGAAAATAGGTAAGGAGAGATCATTAGTGCTGGGCGCACTATCCTTTCCCGCAGCACTAATCACAATAGGCTTTACATATGAAAACCTCTTATTATATCTACCATTAATAATAATTATAGCTATACCTGCCCTCTCAATCCCCCCAACACTTCTAGCTCTTCTAGCTGATTATACAGATGAAAGCAGGCAGAGGGGGCCCTCCTCAGGCATCTATGTAACGGTTCTTGGGATAGGTATAGGGGTGGGCGAGATTCTAGGTGGAATGATCTTTGACCTATATGGGCTTAAAATATTGACATTCCTTCTAGCCCTATTCTTTATAATCCTATCATTACCAACGATAATATATGTTAATAGATCTATGAGAAGAAGATCTTCGATCTTCTAGGATGGATTGTGTTTCTAATTAAAGCAGGTTTAGAAGCTTCAGGATCATTTGATCTTCTCTATAACGATCTCTCTATCAGATACTCTATTTACCACTTGGATTAACCCATATCTCAGAAATAGATCTATTGCCTCGTTAAGCTCCTTAACCTGGCTCTCTGAAGCATTTATTCTTATCCTCTCACCCTTTTTGACCTTCCTCAGACTTGATAGTATTGCTGCTACAACACCTCCACATCTTTTAGCCTCCTTCTCTAAATCAAGTACCCTGGCCTCTAGCATACTTCCTACCTAATTTCTATGGTGACTAGAATGCTTATATTGATATCCCTCAAATATATATTTGGCTTGCTATATAAATCTCTGGTGAAGAGGCCAAGGCGCTTCTGAAAGGTGATGTAGAGCTCCGGTCTGATCTCTGTATAGCTTATAATAATTTATAGCTCTACAGATCAAATTCCTAAGCAACATAATCTGTTAGATACTCACATAATAGGTGTATGTATCTCTCCACAACCCTCAATACCCCTTGTGCTTTTCATACTAAGAACCCTTATCTCAGGATCCACATTATCTCCCATAGCAAGCCTTGCCAGCTGGATCCCTAGATATGGTGATCTCATGGTTCCATATGTGCTTAATCCATACGCCAGGAAGAGGTTTCTATACCTCGAATCTCTACCTAGGAAGGGGAGATGATCCTGGGTTAGATCGCAGGAACCACTTATAATAGTTACAAGCCTTGCATTATCCGCACCAATAATCCTATCCATGAAATCATCCAACACCCTCTCTAGTATGGAGCTGCTTGGCGAAATATTATCGGGGTCTTCAAGAAACTCACATTGGCCATCACCTATTATTGCTCTCCTAGCTGTTTCAGGCACTATGTATAGATGCGATACGTTATCATAGATCACCGGTATATCGCCTTCTAACCCAAGCTCTATCGCGTGACTTTGGCATAGTAGGAATACTTGCTGTGGTGATAGCCTCTCCCCAAAGCTCTTCATATATACGCGAGATGTATTTACACCAATGTTTAGAATAAAGATCTCTCCATATATATTACAATTGCTTTTAATAGATATAGTCCTTTCGATCCTATCCCCATCTGGCTTTAAATATGTATCGCCACATACCTCATATATAGATCCTCCTAGACCCTCTATTTCCTTGCGAAGTCCATACGATATAGAGCCTATATCTAGAATACCATCATCTTCAGTATATATTCCCACCTCGTTATCTCTGATCTTCACTATATTCCATATACTCCTAACCTCATATGGATCTAGGAGTTTATAGTTGATACCAACAGATCTATATATTGTTTCAAGTCTGCTAAGCACACGACCTCTGCTATTTATTGTTAAAACCCCCTTTCTTCTAAAATATATTTTATTGTGGTTTTTCTCAAGCTCCCTAATGATCCTTATGGATCTTTCTGCAAATAGTATATCAGCCCTTAAAACCAGCTGCCTCGTAATAATACCAGTACTTCTTGAGCAGGATCCTGAGCAGAGGGTCTCTTTCTCAACTATAGCTACCCTATATCCTCTTCTAAGCATCTCAAGGGCTGTGAAGAGTCCTAAAAGCCCTCCACCAACTATTACCGCATCATATTTCATTTCCATCTAAATATCAATATGCCTAGGTATTATATTAAGCTCCGATCTTTAATTGTTGATCAAGCATATTACTATTTATACTAGATATTAGAGCCCAGGTATCTCCATCTTTGGTGGCTTATATGGAGAGAAATGTGCCAGCTATGGATATTAAGGAGCTCTTTAGATTGCTAGTTAGAATTGCTATAGAGGCATCTAGATTTGCTAAGGAGAGAAGCGATGATCAGAGTATGTCTAGGGTTTTATCCAAAAACCCTGCAGGTGATATTACGCGGAGAATAGATCGTGAGGTTGAGGATCACGTATATCAAGCTATTAAGCAATCTGGGATCAATGCCTTAGTAATAACCGAAGAATCAGGCGTGCTAAATACCAGTAGGGAGAATCCAGAATATATAATCCTCCTCGATCCTCTTGATGGCTCTATAAATTATGTGGCAAACGTACCATACTGTAGTGTTAGTATAGCAGCACTCCCATATAAGGAGAATGCATCTATAGACGATATAGCGGTTGGAGTGGTATCAGAGATCTTTAGAGATAAATATTATAGCTTTATAAAGGGAGATGGCGCCTATATAGATAACGAACCAGCATCTAAATATATAGCGGATATCCGTGATGCGATCCTTGTATACTTCGAGGAGCCAGATCTGATTGGAAGGATACATAAAATCTGGTTAAAGCTAGGCAAGCCTAAAATAAGATCCTTGGGCTCTGCATCTCTAGATATAATCTATACATCCATTGGGAGATTTAAGGCTTTCATAGATCTCAGAGGAAGGTTGAGAAATGTTGATGTAGCTGCAGCAATAGGATTTGCAAGAGAAGTTGGGGCATATGTAACAGATGAGAGAGGTGGGCGTATAGAAATTCCTCTAAATAGATTATCGAATATAGGATCCATAGTTGTTACAAGAGATAGAGAGGTAATAGAGTTATTAAAATCACATATAGATCATTGAAAATCGGTGTATAAGTTGGAGAGCCCTGATCTTATCTGGACATCTATACTCGGAGTAATCCTGGGAGGACTGGCTCTAACATATCTAATACTGCTATTGATTATCAAGCTTCATCTTGGGAGGAGAAGATCTCATAGCAAGAGCTCTTCCAATAGCTGATGCGATTACATCTGCATGTCTCAAGGGCTGTGGAAGTGGATGATAGGTTTGGTTATCAGCTATAAGCTTTAGACATATATCCCATTCTAACCCTATACACAGAATTCTTATATATCCTCTAGGTGTTGCAATTACTCTAGAGCTTTTATAAGATTTCTCTATAATATTATATCTATCAATATGGTTCTCAAAATGGCTTTCAAGGGCGGCTCTTATCCTTACGAGATCCAATGGATGGCTAAATATAACTATAATAGGTAGACCGATTTTCCTATTCAACCTCCAAGGATCATAGACCGAGAACCCTCCATATATAACGTTATCACAAATAATAGCCTCAAAACCTTTATCACTAAGCCTTATGGCTTCGTTATATATATCAACCAATAGATCTTCGATATATGGAGAGTCAACTAGAAGCATTTTAATAACAACCCCATAGATCCTAGACCTACGCCCAATAACACCTACAACCGGGGTATATCCTCTCAACGACTTATATTCAGGCAGGAAATATCCATCATCTACCGCCAGCACTATACCCTCTTTAGAGAAGCTTATCACCCCATCTTCTCTTTAACAATTCCTTGTCGAGGTTCCATCTAAGTATAAAACCTACCATAAATATAGCGTTCACGGGTGTGTCTTCTTTCTACACTTTTCAGCTGATTTCAAGAAAGATATAAAGCGATTTAGAGGATAGCTGACCTCCTCCCCTTTCAATTCTATAGTAGATCACTGATCTCTCGCCTGGTTTAGCCCTGGGCCGGGTCTCCGGCCCATTACCCCTATCCCCTCTCGGGGCTATGGTTGCTAGCCCCTATCTCTCATAACCATCATCTGAGGGCTAAGCTGTCATGCTTAATCACATCATCTAGCTATAGTACCTGCATCAAAAATTATAAGCATTCCGTCACCCCCGCCCTAAAGAGGCGAGGCTTTCAGTTGTAAGAACGTCAGAGCGTGGATAATCGTTATACTAATAGATGAGATCATTGATAAAATGATCTAGGGAGCCTCCATAGATGAGAAAGCGTAGGTTGAAATAGCATAACTATATTAGATATAGCTGGTAGATTGTTCTTTATACCTTGTTATGTTAATAGATATATGGGGGATTTAATATGGGATTTCTTGTCCTTAACTGGTCCGATATATCTAATGGCGCGATCGAGCTTACAAAGAAGATATCTGACAGCGGTTTTTTTCCTGACATGGTTATTGGTATCTTTCGAAATGGCTGGATCTTGGCGAAGATCGTATCAGATCTTCTTGGAGTAGATGATGTTGGTGGGATAGGTATTAAGTTCTACAGAGGCATTGGTGAGACTAGAGAGAGGCCTCTCGTTACCTCTGGACCAACATTGTCTCCAAGGGAGAAGAGGGTTCTAATAGTTGATGATGTCTCAGATAGCGGTAGAACCTTACAAACAGCGATAGAGCTTATAAAGCTATATGGGGCTAAAGAGGTTAGGACAGCAACCCTCTATGTGAAGCCCAGAACAATTCTATATCCAGACTATTACTATGCAGAGACTACCGATTGGATCGTATTTCCATGGGAGTATGGTGAGACAATTAGAGAGATCTCTCTAAGGCTATATGGCAATCTAAATCCTGAGTCTCTATTAAAGGCTGCTGAAAGTGTTGGAATAAAGGATCGCGATCTACTTCAGGGCTTGATATATATAGAAAACGGTAAGAGAAGGTAGTAAGTCGTCTAAGCCCATTTGCTTTTTCCATATTCAGGCTCATCCACTGTTTTCTTTCCCTAGCCAGTCTACGGCTCCGGAGGGTCTCAATATCTTCATAGCCATTTACGGGCCAAGGCGCATAGCCTTGTCCCTAGTCAAAAACTTATCGGCTCATCTATATCATAAGAGATATAGTTTTCGATCCTTATATGCTACTCTGTTAAAGCAATACCGAGAAGCTATAGTAGCTGGAAACCTTAAAGCTCGCTACTAAGCCAGCAGCTTCGCTACTCTTAAGTCTTAAAAACAAAAGAGATCTATACCATAATCGAGATAACCCCCTCTTCATCTTAAAGGCAAGGCTTTCAGCTACAACCTTTTTATATTCTAAGATTACGAATATTTGTTGGATAGATTTGCACAGACATTCGATGAGGCATCTAATAGATCTTCCAAGGCTGATATTAATAGGATCTGGGATACGGTATGAGGTTGGTAGCAAAATAGAGGCTCTAGGCATAGGTAGGAAGATCCTTATTGTGAGTGGTTCTAAAGACACCAGGGTATATGCGAAAGAGGTTTCAGATATACTATCTGATAAAGGTTTTGATGTAGCATCTATCGATGTTAAGTCATCATCTATAGAAGATGTTATAAGGGTAGTGGATGTCTCTAACGAGTTCAAGGCTAACGCGATCATAGGCCTTGGCGGTGGGAAAGCTATAGATGTAGCTAAATACGCTGCTAGACAGACTGGTAGAATATTCATAAGCTTTCCAACAGCACCATCGCATGATGGGATTGCATCGCCCTTCGCATCTATTAAGGGGATTGGCGAGGTAAAATCTGTAGAAGCTGTAACGCCCCTAGCTATATTCGTTGATCTTGATTATATGATTAGATCTCCGAGGAGATTGCTAATAGCAGGGGTGGGGGACTTGATAGCTAAGTTCACAGCGGTACTGGATTGGAGGCTTGCCCATCTCCTTCATAATGAGTATTACGCCGAGTATGCAGCATCACTAGCTATACATAGTGCTAAACATGTGATAAGCTCTTGGAGGAGGATCAAGAGCGCCTCTATAGATTCATATAGAATAGTTGTTGAAGGTCTAATTAGCAGCGGTGTGGCTATGTGTATTGCAGGCTCGACAAGACCTGCAAGCGGATCGGAGCATCTCTTTAGTCACGCCCTAGATCTTGTAGCTAACTACCCAGCTCTCCATGGCGAGCAGGTTGGGGTTGGAACAATTATGATGGCCTATCTACATGGGAAGAATTGGAGAAAAATAAGATATATACTTAAAGCACTCGGCGCCCCTACATCAGCTAAAGAGCTTGGCGTCTCAAGGGAGAAAATTATAGAGGCTCTCACAATAGCTCATAAGATTAGGCCTGAGAGATATACAATCTTGGGAAGGGATGGGCTCTCGAAAGAGGCTGCTGAGAATCTAGCGATTGCCACTAAGGTGATTGATTAGAAGCTAGATGGTTCTTCCCTCAGCAATTTCAGATCCGCTATAAACCCCAGAGATCGAATATATCTTTAGGTATATATTCTTTATATCCTCCTTTACCATATGTAGATATATCTGGGTAGTCTTTATATCCTTATGCCCCAATATCCTTTGCAAAACTGGAAGGGGTAGACCCCTTTTAAGTGATTCGGTTGCAAATGTATGTCTCAGTATATGGGGCCTCACCCTCTTAGGATCTATACCAGCCCTCATAGCAAGGGTTTTAAGCCTCTTATATAGAGCGGTATATGTGATGGGAATAACCCTCTCATCCTCCGAAGATATAGATGGCTTCACAGCCTCTAACACTCTTTTAGAAAGATCCCCTATGAATACTACTCTCTCCTCACCATACTTAGCCCCCCTCACATAGATCTCCCTAGCTTCTAAGTCTATATCCCTCCATCTTAGAGAGAGGAGTTCAGAAGCTCTAAGACCTGTTTCCACGAGAAGAGATATTATTAAGAGATCTGTGGCATCTCGAGCAGCATTTAAAAGCTTAAAGATCTCCTGGGGCTTTAGAGTCTCTATAAGCCTCCTAGATCCCTTTTTAAATCCACCAACATTGATCTTTAGCCCTAACCATCTTATAAAAGATCTAATGAATAGCGAGTAGTAATAAAGAGTGGTTTCAGAGCCCTTCCCTCTAATGCTCTTATTAAAGCCTCTCTTAATCCTCTCTAATCTCCACCTCTGTATATCTCTCTCACTTAGCTCTGAAACCTTTTTATTACCAACTATAGATATAAAATCCTTTATAGCTGCCCTATAGCTTCTCACAGTCTTCTCACTAGCTCCTGAAGCTCTTAGTTGTAATAGGAATTCCTGCATCGCATCTTCTAACGAGCCTCTGAGAGTATCTTCGCTAGGCCCTATCAAGTCAAACTTTGTCATATATTATCCGAAATATTTACTAGATAGAGATCTAGGGATAAAAAAGTGTATGGGATATCACGTAAGTACTAGCCGGTTATATCTATGCTGGTGCGTAGACCCCTCTCTCTAGTCTCTTTACAAGACCCTTCTTAAGGAGTCTGTTGAGGGCTCCCCTTACTGTATTATAGTTAAGCCCTGTAGACTGGCTTATCTCTTTAGGAGAAGCCTTTCCCTTGCTCTTTAGAACGTTTATCACCTTCTCGGTGCTGCTCATATATCTCACCTAGATCTGATCTTGATTCTGGGTTAATAAGCGTTACGCTAATTACAACTAAAGGATTTATTATTTGGTATGTTAATATGGCGGATTCAGCTTCTCTCTAACGCTCTTAGCTATTCTCCTCAAAAGCCTCAGCTTTTTCACCGCTATTATCTCTGGGAGGAATTCTAAGCTAGTATTATGGGTTATATATAGCTCTCCACCATTTCTCTTTCTAGCTATCTCAAGGATCCTATGTACCAGATCTTTATAATTCTCCATCCTAGTTGTTCTAGCATTGACAATAGCAAGAGCTAGGCCTCCCATAGATGCTAGATCACCTATCCTATCCCAGGGAGGGGATGTTTCAGCAACATCTACTGTGTAGAATATATTATCATACCTACTGGCTAATCTCACGAATATCTGTAGTACTTCCCATCTATATCCAAAATATGTGATAATCCAAAATCTGGAATCCGGGAATCTCTCTAAAAGCTCCCTATATATATTCTCAATATATCCTAGCGGTGCCTCATAAACTACTAAAGATGGCTCATGAAGATCTATGTTTTTAACACCAATTCTAAGGCTTCTCTCTACCTCTAGAAAAACGACTTTCTCAATATAATCCCTCATAAATTCCTCAACACTATATATACTTTGATCTAGGAGAGAGTTTGTAACCATAGTAAATGGTCCTGGAAGGCTTAATGCTATTCTGTTAATCGGAATATCAATTTTCTTTGCAACTTCAACGCTTTTCTCGAGAATCGCTGATGCCATCGCTTCTCTATAGCTGATTTTATTTTTAATAACTGGTTGTCTGAAGAAATAGTTATTGTCATAGAACCTCTTAAGCCCATCAATCTCTATACCATCGATCCCAGAGATCATAGGGTTAAATATATCATCCCATCTAAACATTCCATCACTAAATCTATCGTACCCCAGGCTTAACATGTATTTAAAAAATCTCTCAGTATATCGGGCATATATTTTATCTAGATCGTCTTTCGAGAGCTTTCCAGACATATACCTTGATATTGCTCTAGCGAGCCCTCTGGGCCTGGGATATAAGCCGTGTTGCATTAGATATACCTCCATATCTACCCCCTCAACTCTATCTTAGACATACCCCTCGCTATATATTCTCTTCTAGCTATATTGGTTCCCTGCACCATAACCTCAAGCTTCCTCCTAGCAATATCTCTAGGGAGTAGCTTGAGCCCACAGTCTGGGTTAATATATATTCTATCTGGTTCAAC
Organism: Sulfolobales archaeon; assembly: GCA_038897115.1. Taxonomy (NCBI): domain Archaea; kingdom Thermoproteati; phylum Thermoproteota; class Thermoprotei; order Sulfolobales; species Sulfolobales archaeon. The sequence goes on from JAWAXC010000007.1 coordinate 34,778, forward strand.
ATATTTTGTCGCCTTCTCTATAGCTCTAGCGATACTCATAGGATCCTCAATAGCTCTATTATGAACATCGATAACCCCTAGGCCTATCTCTTTATCCCCCAACTTCGAAAGAACATGAAGATCCCTGTAGCCTCTATTGGCGAATTCAAGCGCGAATTGGCTGAATGCCAGTCTTTCGAAGTACTTAGAGAGGAGCTCATAATCACTATAGCATACATGAATACCCAGCTTTATATTAACACCTCTGGTAACCTCATTTATAGCCTCTACAGCCCATTCCATCTCCTCAGGGTGTGTTGTTAGAGCTGGCTCATCTACTTGGATGAAAAGGGCTCCCGCTTCCTGTAGTGTTAAAATCTCTCTATTTATTATCTTTGCCAACTCGAATACGAGCTCCTCTTTAGAGTTATAGTATTCGTTGAAGCTCCAATCCGCAATAGTATATGGGCCTGTTATAGTTACTTTCACAACACTCCTCCTACTAACTCTCCTGAGAAACTGGTATTCCCTTAGCACTATAGGCTCTCTATAGCTTAGCTTAGATACAACAGCTGGTTTGTTGAAAAAGTTGTTACCCCATACCCTTACAGGGCCGTAGAATTTAAAGCCATCGATCCTAGCTGCGAAATATTCTACCATCTCATCTCTTCTCATCTCACCATCACTAGGTATATCTATACCAGCCTCCTCCTGCTCCCACACAACGATCCTCACGGCATCGTTAAACGCCTCCTCAAGGGCTTTATCATCTACCCTTCCAACGGACCACTGTCTAATCATATTTCTAAGCCATCTCGGCCTTGGATAGCTACCTATCACACTAGTAGGGAATATAGGAAGCTCTATACCCAGGCTTCTCCTCAATTTGGTCAACTATGAATAGATATTGAGAAAAACAATATATAGATTTCGAGAACCATCTGTTTCTGTCTTTAAAGATGATAGGATCTAGAGGCCTATATAGCTTTTATAGCCCTCCCCGTAGGTAGTCTAGCCTTAGCTATGATCCTATATCCACAGCATGGGCATCTAAGCGTTTCTACCACAGTTATCCTGCTATATGGAAAATACTTACCACAGCGCCAGCAAACATAGCATGGCTCCTCCTCCCTACACCCTATCTCAGGGCTCCTCCTCTCATCTTGGGCTTTACATATGCAGAATGTGAGATCCTTATCCTTACACATCTCCTCAATCGAGATACTCACTCTACCTACCCATAACATATCAGCTGCTAAGCCTATATTCTAGCGCTTCCCATACTCTCTAGATGTTTAAAACAAATTCAACAAGATCTATCCTCTAAAACCATTAATCTACAGATAGCATGTGAAATCTCATTCACCTTCTGCTTACTACATCACCTTTTCTCCACTCTCAACACGCTCTTCGAAGATCCATTCCCCTTAGGGGGCAGAAACTTTGAGCTACTGTTTTCTGTTCTGGATCGTGTCTTTCTATGTCATGCTAAGACCTATATCTCTCATTCTCATAGCTAATTGGAACCATCCAGGCAATGGGAGCCCTGCTCCAAGCCCGCGCGGGTTAAACCTAGATGGGAGCCCCGTGCCGCTAGGCTCAACAACCATCTGTGAGTGAGGTGGAACTCCTCATCGCTAAACAGGGCAAAGCGATAGGGAGAGGCTGTTGGAAAGCCTTCCTTATATAATAATAAAGATGGGAAGCTAAACATCGAAGAACATAGATCAAATCAATAATGTTTCTGGAGCCGGGGGCGGGATTCGAACCCGCGATATAGCGGGTTACAACGGCCTACCACTGCAGCCCGCCGCCTTAGGCCGCTCGGCCACCCCGGCCCTCTAATATTAAATTCTATTTCTGAGATATTAAGAATTAACGCCTAAGCTTTTAAGATAATATTTAGATAAATATTGTGGAGGCCCATGCCGCTAAACGATCCTGAGTTGATGAGGATCGTTATGGATAGAGTTCTGGATAAAAAGATATGTAGGAGATGTGGAGCTATAAATCCTCTCAGGGCTGTAAAGTGTAGGAGATGTAGAAGCTATGATCTAAGGCCTAGAAAGCTCAGATTTGGAGGAAAGAAGATAAAGTAGCTCTCCCCTACTTTAGAGGACAGAGCTTTCTATGGTATCTCAGGGATAAGTCTGGGAACTGACCTCCTTCCCTTTCAATTCTATAGTAGATCACCTTGGTCTCTCGCATGGTTTAGCCTTGGGCCTGGTCTCCTGCCCATTACCCCTACCCCCTTTCAGGGGCTAGTGGCTATTGTTGCTAGCCCCCATCTATGATCATCCGGGGGCCTGGTTGCCATGCTTGACCGCCTCATCATCTAACCTAGTGCTAACATCAAAGATTATAAGCATTAACAACATCCCCACCCTAAAGGACGAGGCTTTCAGTTGTAATGATTAGAAAGCTTTTATATCCTCTTATTGATTATGTTTAAAGGCCTAGTATATCTAGATCGTGAGATATTTGGAGACTAGGTGGAGAATCTCCATAGCGTCCCCCTGTTTATTGATTTTTAATCATGGTAAGTGGGTTATTATGCTATCCGCAGATCCCTTATCGCAGTAGCTCGCCCCTAGCTGTCTAGGAGTTCATAGCCCTACAGTTCTTGGGCTTTGATCCAATTATCTATTCGTTTATGTGGGTTGTAAGGGCTGAGGATGCGAAGATCTCTTTAGCTAGATTAGAAGATGAGGAAATATCGGGGTTTGTTTATTGGGCAGCGCTTCTCAGAATTTTAATAGAGAGAAGAGTCTGAGGTATTGGATGGTTGAATCTCCTACATATAATTTTTCAACTTCTCTCTCAACCTCGCTAGCCCAGCCATTTGGCATAAGATTTCTTGGAATGGATGTTGCTGGCTTGGGTATATTAACATCTATACAGCTGGGCTTCGTAGGGTTGGGAGCGTTTTTTGGTGATCTCATTATCAATAAATATAGGTTTAATAGAAAAGCTTTCTGGACAATATTTGGTGCCATCAATAGAGTCGGTTGGGCCTCGATAATACTAACCACTATATTTCCTGGAGAGACGCGTATCCCTATTTTTTATATATTAATAGCTATATCGCAGTTCTCAGGAGCAGTTGCTGGGATCGCTGCTGGGGATATTGGAGGCGATCTAGTTGATAGGGAAAGGGCGCCAAGATTCTTTGGATTCCTCAGCTCTATCAATAACGTTGCAGCTCTAGCCTCTCTAATTATATCTACAGTATTGTTTATCTTAGCAGGAGGTGGAAGTTATTACGCATACCTATTGCTCTACATAATATCCCTTGTTTCTGCTGTGATCTCAACTATTTTTCTAATAATGATTAAAGATGATCCTGAGGTGGTTAGGGTTTTTAAGACCTCTCTTATAAAGTATCGCAGCACATCTCTTAATATATATAGAGAACTCTTGCTAGGTATTAATACCAAGAACTATGTGCTAGTCATAGTGCTATATACAGCCTCGGTAAATATACCTGCATCACTATGGAACTACTATTTAATCTATGGGATAGGTGGTGATGAGGTTTGGATAACAGCAAAAACAGCGACCACATATATGGTGAAAGCTATTATGCTCCATATATGGCCCATATATATACAGAGATATGGAATTAGAAGGATATTTATAGTATCTCTAATAGCCATATCGCCTATACCGCTAATATTCATGCTCGCTAGAAACTTTGCCCTGCAGATAATGTTAGAGATATACTCAGCTATATGGTGGTCATCATGGGATCTCTGCACAGGTTTATATAACCTCTATCTACTCCCTAGAGAGAAGAGAGCCTCGATGCTCGCAGTAATAACACTTGCTACTAACATGAGTGCCTCCATATCTTCGCTCACAGGCTCAGTCATAGCATCTACATTATCTCCATATGGTGCGGAGACCACATTTATCATCTCTTCCCTATCAAGGCTAGTGATAGCTCTAACTGCATATAGAAGCATGCCCAGCCTTAATCTAAGATCCTAAATCTCTGCAAGTTCCATCTAATAATTAAAGCTAATAATAATCAGCATATTAAGTGTTATCTGGGGAGGGTAATCAAGCTGATAGCCAATAAGGGCTATACGATCAGGTGGTTTGGTGATCTAAGACATGTATATGTGAACACTATATGGTTCTTCGAATATATATTGAAATATGTTGTGCCAGAAGATAGAGCTCCCCCAATATATTATAGATGGGTACATGAGCTATATATAGATGAGGATTCAAAATATGTATTTAAAGTCAGAACGGGCGATGATGCCATTATAGATTCGAAGATTTTGGGGGATGTAGAAGAACTTGATGCAGGAGAAATGCTATTTAATCTATCGAAGCTATATATATCTACATATCTTGATAGGCTCAGATCCATTGATGCCTATAGCGAAGAATCCTTCAACATAGAGGATACAGTTAAAAGGCTATATAGCGAGATATATAGATCATCATCGATTCCAACAAGGGTCGTTCTCTTAGAAACACTCAGAGACCACGGTGACTTCAGAGAGCTAAATCAAAGCGTTCTACATGTCAACTGGATCTATATAATGTCATTCAACTAATTCATAACCCCTATACTTTAGTAGAAGGGGATTTGATGTTAAAAGCAAAGCAATCTAGATCTGCATAGCTTTTAATAACTAGCGGTAACTTCTATCTACCCTGCATATTTATAGCAGAGGCTGTAACAGTTCACCTGAGGATGGTTTGAGCCGCCCTCGGGCTCATCACTCCTATATATTAAGCTCTCTGTCATGTTAATCAGCTCTGGTTATATGTCAATAAAAGCCATATATATGGTTAAAGGAGTTCTTCTCCTCACAGGCTCTGAAAGGATCTCTGATTACAGCTGCAAGCCTCGCTCTTCTAGGGTGGGCTATCATGTTTTCTTATAGGAAATTCCGAGTAGCAAGATTAAGAAGAATCGAGAGGGCATTGAGCTTCCTTGCCTAACTATAGCATATTCATAATCTCAATGCTTGCTAACAGCTTTTATCTTACATATTATGGCTTTATTATTTGATCTGTTTATATGAGCTAGTTATAGTTTTATCTACTTCTATATACATTATAATACAAGATCGTATTAAGATTAAAGGTCTATATTACTTGCTTCCCTGAGGCTATGTGGATATCTAGTAGGGGCTTAGTTTTTATTTTTTCTAGTTAATATTAGTGGTGGAGAGATAGTTAGCTTGCTCAAGGTTGACAGAAAGACGTATATGTGGCTCTATAAGGGGTTAAAGGTGGCTTCAGCTACGGTTCTCCTAATCATAGGTTTCACTGCTCTAATATATCTGCTGTCAATTGGTTCAGAGATTATAAATGCCAATACGAGATCTATGGATGGTAACACTGCTTCTTCTAACTATTTTCTCCAGGGCTTCTACGGCTTTCTTAATACCGCTCTATGGATCTTTGTTATCTTCTCCGGAGCTATATTCTTGCTAGCCTATGCTATATATGTTATAGATGTAATTAGGGGTAAGAAGGAGGAAAATACCGAGCTGGAGGCTCTATAATTCAGCTTAGAGCACTCGTAGTTATATTAGAATTCATCTTCATGAATAGCCTCACGATCTATAGGATAGAGAGAGATCTAATTCTCCACCTCCTCCCAGCTCTTAATGGTGGAGGTGATGTTAGAGCAACTCTATCTAGATAACTATAAAAGTCCTATAAACCCTCTGAGCCTATCTCTTAGGGGGTAATCCTTGATTAGGGCTGAGGATATTATGACTCCTAATCCTATCACAGTTAGGCTTGATGAGAGTGTGGCTAAGGCTGCGAAGATTATGTCTGAAAACAAGATTGGCTCTGTGATTGTTATTGATAGTGGGGGTAAACCCATTGGTATTGTGACTAGTCATGATATCTTAGAAAAGGTTGTGGCGAGAGGTCTAAATCCGAATGAGGTTAGTGTGGGTAGGGTTATGTCGAGTCCTCTAATATATGTTGATGCCTCTACACCTATAGATAAGGTTATAGAGGTTATGCTTAGAGCTGGGATAAGACATGTTCCTGTGATGAAGGGGGAGAGATTGGTTGGGATAATAGCTGAGTATGATATAATAGCCCTAGGCCCTGAGATCTTCCAGGCGTTAGAGCTCTTTGAGGCTGCAATGATGGAGAGGGCTAGGAGGAAGAGGGGTTCTCGAGGCTAGATCCTCTAGCAATATTTATCCTATGGAACACCCTTTTACCTGCAATATATATGATTCCATGTAAAGGCTCTAGAGATCTAAGTGTTCTTCTGATCTCCTCCCTAGAAACTTCATCATACGCTACAAAGCTAGATATAACATCTATTACCTTTGGATCTGTCTGTCGTAGGAAGAAAAACAATCCAGCGTTATTGATGATCTCAGAGGGGAGTTTTTCGAATTGCTGTGTTGAAATCACAACTGCGAGGCCATATTTCCTGCTCTCCCTAAAGATCTTAGATATAAACTCCTCAGCAGATCCCTTTAGCAGGTTGTGCGCCTCATCTATAATGACAACCAGATCTACCTCTCCCCTCTGCCCCGTTGATATCTTATATCTCCATATCTGCTTCAATAGATATTCAACATATAATGTTGAAGCATATTCAGAGCCTATGTTACTCATATCTAGTATAATGTGGTTCTCTCCCCTAGATAGTGATGCCTCGATATCTATAGGTTCTCCCTTAATATGTGTTGCGAGAATCCTTAGATATGGGATTATGCTGAGTAAGAGCTCTCTAGCCTTCGGATCTTCTTTAGATCTCTCAAGCATCTCCTCAGCAACGATGAGTAGCTCTCTAAAGCTCTTACCACCCCTTCTAATAGTCTCCACAGCTACAGCCGATAGTATTGATACTTGGAGAGCCCCTAACCTGAAGATCTTCCTTATACTGTCCACAAGCTCTAGAACTCTGGCCTCGGTAAGTGTGTTTGGCAGTATCTGTGGAGACGCTTCTGAGGCATCTATAACTCTAAAACCCTCTAAGCCTCTATATTCTCCGTGATAGTCAATCACTATAACACCTATCCCTATACTCTTAAAGCCTTTTGCGAGGATCTTGCAGAGAGTAGTCTTCCCACTACCAGTATTCCCACTAATTACTATATGCGGTGATGAAGCTGTATCGATGGGTATTCTAAGTTTAATACCCTTTTCAAGGCGAATATCTGGTATCTCTATGGATTTTAAATTATTCATAGATATGAGTTGTTCTTTATAATATGCTATAGATGTGTAGAGATAGATAATGGAACCCCAAGACCCAATAGGGAGTAGGAGCCTCGATATTCTATGTCTATTGCCTCCAGCAGCTATTATGAGGCTTGCTATTACAACTCCTATCATAACTATCGGATCCATCAGCAGTAGAGATCTATATGTGATATCTAGCAGAATCAATATAAGATCTATGATAGCTATTATAACTACAGCTATCCCTAGTGATATCATAGAAATATAGGGTGTTTGCTTTAGACTTCTAATGATATATAGCATTATTTCTCTAGCATCTCTAGTCATTATAATGGGTCTCCTTCTCTCCTTCAAAGCATATCTAGCTATCACTAAAGCAATAGTAATCTGTATACCCAATATGCTGCTAGATATCATATCAAACCCAGATCCTATGTAGAGCGTTAACAATGTATAGATGCTGAGAAAAAGGGCTGGTAAGAAGGGGAGCATTATTTCTAAGGACTCACGTAGGATTATATATATTGCAACATAGATCACCAGGAATATAGGGGTAGATATTATAGCATAGGAATTAATAGTTTTCACCAGGGCTAGCAGTAGAGGTGTATATGTTAAGATAGTTGTGAGGAGCGATGCTAAAGCTATTGATCTATATGATTGCAAATAGAATCACCCCTACATATTTCTCAATCACTACATAGCAGTAGGAATAGTCAAAGAGTTTAAAGCTATAATAGAGCATCATAGAGCCCCTTAATATCTGCTTGATCATCATTATCCTGGCCCTCTATAGTCTTACTACTCTAGAATCCTCTCCCCATAAGTAGGAGAACCCTTAAATCTTAATAACGAATTACAGCTTACGTTCCATAGTATTGCTTTAGGCGAGGTATTACTGATCCAGACTCCCTATTGCTTAGATCTAGCTATTTCTTTAAAGCTATAGCTTTGGCTATCCTAGTGACAGGATTTCTAGCTAAAGAGCATTATCTAAAGCCATATATTCCTCAAATATCAAATATCTCTTGGTGTTTATTTGGGGGCAATTTTGCTTGTAGATCTTGATAGAATCGATCGAGATCAAAATCTCCTGGGAAAGATCCTAATGAAGGTAAGATATGGGAGGCTTGGAAGCCTTACAATATATCTCATAACAGGCAATGCGGAGATCAAGACATGGGCTGAGAGGGTTAGGGATGCGCTTTCCAAGAACTTTGATGTCACTATATATCTCTATTCTATCAGCGATATTGAAAAGGGATTTAAAAAGGTGGTTGAAACATGTAGCAATAACTATGTATACGTATATAGGGAAATCCCAGATCAATATCTAAAGGAACTAACGAGCTATTGTGAAAAAGTCGAGATAGTATAGCTAGGCAATAGTTTCCTGAATCAATACCCTGGCCATCCTAGTCTTTGGGTATGGATTTACCCACTTGTCTTTCTCCCTACGACTTGTATAAAGCTCCAGGAATCTCTAGAAGCCATTGAGAGATCGAGATATATAACCTCCTCTGGTCTATGGCTTATCCACTTATCTATTCAGAGAGATCAGCTATGATGAGGTTTAAACATTTGGAGCTAGCTGGAGGAGGTGAGAAAAATATTATCCTCTAAGGGGGTCTTATCTATTGAGGTGTAATAGATGGTTTGGCCAAGGTCTTTTTCGATCTTCACGATCTTTATTATATTTCTCTTCATGTTAACCCCATATCTAGTGTATACATCATCAATATCTGTTATAGGTTATGCAAGGGTTCCAGCTCTAGCTGTTTATATGCTTGAGAATGGGAGCTATGTTGGTTCTATATCGTGGATAGAGGTTAAGATATTGGCACCGGGGAGTGGTGAGGTCTATGTGTCTACAGAGCCTCTTAGTGATATAGATCTCCAGGCCTCTGGTAGGGCAGCGGTTTTAATTGCATCTTATCTAGCTAACATAGATCCCTTTAAATATGACTATCTAATCTCTATCAAGGCCAGCGCACCTATTGTAGGAGGGCCTTCTGCGGGTTCTGCGATGGTTGCAGCTATATTCTCAGCTCTTACAAATATATCTCTAGATCCTCTTGTTGCATCTACAGGGATGATCCTGCCAGATGGGCTTATAGGCCCTGTTGGGGGTGTTCCTGAAAAGGTTGTTGCCGCAGCTTCAAGCGGTTATAAAACCATCTTAATCCCGTGGGGACAGTCTATATATCCAGAAACTAGATATGTTAGACAGAGTATAGGTCCGATTTCTGTTATAAGACCTGTAAGTGTGAATATTAATGTAAGCGATCTAGCATCTAGATATGGAGCAAGGGTTGTTGAGGTTGCATCAGCCGAGGATCTTTTAGAACTATTTACCAGAGGCGCATACCAAGCTCCTAAAGAGCTTATGAGCCCATATATCTCTACTGGCGAGGAGAGCATTCTTAAGAGCTCATATGGAAACTTTACACAGCTTCAAGAAAGATCTGCTTCCTCTGCTAATCAGAGAATAGGATCTATAAGGGATCGCCAGCTAGTCTCCTTAATAAATAGCCTTCTAACCAGCTCAGAGAGATATAGAAATGAATCTTCCGCTCTATTTGAAAGGGGGCTATACTATCCAGCGCTCTCGATGATCTTCACATCCTATACTCTAGCTAGATATGCAGAAAACATAGCAGGTGTATTCACAGCCCAAGATGCTACTACGTATACGAAGAACTATATATCGTATGTGGGATCTATGCTGAATAGCTATAGAGATCTCTGGAGATCTCTAGCATATGGTAAAAAAGGCTATAGCATTGAAGAGCTATATATATTGCCGGAGATTTTCAGAAGACTTCAAGATGCTGAGTATAGTCTAAATATCTCTACACAGCTAGCATCTTCAGGCAATATAGTAGATTCGCTTTACTACGCATCATATGCCGAGGCGAGGCTGAGGAGTATAGACACCTGGCTATCCCTACTAGGTCTAGGTACTGACAGCATGGTTAACATAACATATGTAGAGAGGATCTCATATTGGATATATAGCTATGCAGCAACTTCCCTAGCATATCTCGAATCACTGTTAAGCTCGCTAGGCTATCAGCTACAATCTACCCAGAGTCTTGAGGATATGCTGAGGAGAGCATCAACATACCTGGCTGGTGGAGATTATATCGCATCTATATCCATCTCAACCGACATTATAACCAATACAACCCTTACAATACACTCTATGTTCTCAATAAATGTAACAGGGCTTGCAGACGTGGTTAGGAGGGAGGTTATGAGGGTTCTCTCAACAATTGGAGGAGACTCTCCTATATCTGCAAGGCTATATGCCCAGATGGGAGATTATTTAGCAAGCTCTGGGGAATATCAGCAGGCGATATCATTCTATGAAGAGGCTCTCTTCATACTCAGGATCTCGAAGCTATTAAATAGCCAAGGGATATCGCTAAATAGATCCACAGCAGCTGTGGTAGAACCAACCAGCACAGAGGTTTCCAGCGTGACTAGGTCTATATCTACTAATACATCTACCCAGATCATCTCTATAGGCGGCAAAAGCGGTGAAACATCTAGCGGGGCTAATAATGTGAGACTCATGTCTATGGTCATAACGATAATAGCTATTGCGGTTGTTCTTGTATCTGTAGCCCTAGCTATATACATCTATAGAAGATCTAGATCCAGTTAGTCTCAGACGAGAGATCCTGCCCTGGTGGGTAGGTGCTATGTCTTATACAGAACTTATAGCTATCCTTAGATGCCCTATCTGTGGCTCAGATCTGGAGAGTTTAGATGATATACTGCGATGTAGTAAATGCGGTAATAGGTACAAGGTTATAAATAATAGGATAATAGATCTAGTAATGACTGGTGAACGCGGCTGGGTTAGCTTCTTTGAAAGGTTTCCCAAGATATATGATCCTTGGTCGAGAATTGGTTGGAGATTGACGGGGCGAGGCTCTTTAGAGAGCTTCTATAGCGAGTTCATAAAAGGGTTTAAAGGCTTAGAGGAGGGGATTGCTGTTGATGTTGGATGTGGCACAGGTACCCTAATATCTATGTTGGAGAGGAAAGGGTTTAGAGGAATAATAATAGGGATCGATATATCTATGCCCATGCTAAGGGTTGCGATGGGGAAGACGAAGAAAGCTATATTTCTCAGAGCATCTATGGATAATATACCGTTGAAAGACTCCGTAGTTGATCACTATATCTCTAGCTTCGCAATACATATTGCTGAAGATAAAGAAAAGGTGTTTAAAGAGATGAGGAGGATCCTTAAGAACATGGGTAGCTTTAGAATAGCTGTTGCAACAACTAACAGTATT